>NZ_JBOGCL010000003.1:0-290629 GCF_050689095.1 Anaeroglomus insulsum | reverse complement strand
TGTGACGGCCTGCAGCCGGGATAATGCGCCGATACCCAACACAGGGACTCCATCTGAGCCGGTGGACATTCTATTGAATGAGCCGGTTTTCCCGTGTTCCCTTCGAAGTAAAACCGTCACAGCAGATTTATACAACCACGGGGAAGGTCCGGCAGACTTCACCGGCCTGTGCAGAATCAATATCGACATAACCGGCGCTCATACGGAATATTGGGATTGGGTCAAATTCGATGTGCCGATTGTTCCGGCAGGCGATTCGGCGGCATTCATTATCCAAAGAAGCTCGGACAACATCAACTGGACAACGATGGCCCAAAACCTTGAGCCGCTGCTGTGGAATTACAATACAGGCCAGCAGAATGTCATCGTTTCCTTCCGTGCTCCGGGTATGGCCTCTGGCGCAGGATGCTTTTGGTTCCCTGCAGGTGCGTTGTGGCAGCGGTATTATTACCGTATCCGTTATTTTAATTCATCCAAAAACAAAGGCGGCAAGTGGTTTAAACAGACCTTGGTTGATGGCTGCCAGTTGAAAATCAATGCATCGGGAAACTTTAAGGCAAAAGTCAATGGCACCGGATATAATTTACCGTATGAAGGTTGGTTCCCAAAAAACAGTACCGTCACAGTCGAGGCGACAAACGGCAGCTTCGGTGCCTGGCAGGTCACCAAACCAGCCAATCTTGGCTACAGCTATGCTAATCCGTGGAGCATTACTCTGGGTGAAGATTATGATATCACGCCGGTAAGTTTCTGAGTAATACAAGAAACCTGCCGGTTTTAAATTAAGGTCGGACCGGCAGGTATAACTTTGGGCAAGGAGGGAGCCCAAAGAAAGGAGGCTTTTTATTTGCGTCGGACCAGCAGGCTGCCAAGACCAATTAAAAATAATGTTGCCGGTTCGGGGATGATAGTAATATTGCTGGAAATAGTAGTGCCGTAATTAGTGCTTAAATGAATATTGAATGCAGTGCCATCACACCACATACCACTGATACCTGTAATTGCCGTACCTGTATAAGCCAGCAAATAATTTGATTGACAGATTAATCTAATATGCTGTGGATCGGCTGAATTATACTTACTTTCAAGCGTATTTATCTGACCTCCACTCAAAGTTACATTGCTGTTTCCCCCAGCCATAATCCTTTCGACAACACCTCCAAGGATGTTTGCAGTACTATTGTCGCTAAGACTTGCATAAGCATTCACAGTTCCACCATAAACGTTTAAAATGCTACTATTCCCCATATAAAACGCATCTATTTGTCCTCCATATACGTTTACGGTGGCATCATTACTGACAAAAAACTGTCCAAATGTTTCTCCGGTGTAGATGTTTTGTGTCCCGCTGTTAAGATAAGCAAAAGCAGAAACAGACAAAACCAACAATAACATCAGTATCGTCTTTTTCATAAATACCTCCAATTCAAAATGGTTGAAAACACATAAGGGGCTTCCGGAAAACCGAAAGCCCCTTTTGTTTCAAAATATTCTATTTTTGTTTACGTCGCAGGAATAATCCACCTGCCCCTAACAACAGCATTGTCGCTGGTTCGGGGATAATAGTAAAAGTAATATCATCAATAGTCGGAGTATAGTTTGCAACATCAACAAGTTGAATGGCAAATGTTGAATCATCCGCCCAAATGCCCGTAAGCATTTTTGTTACTGTATTGTAATCCCAATCTTTGCAGATTATTTCAATGTATGGATCAACCTGTAAACCTACGAGTTGCGAAGTCTTCAATCGTTGAATGGTTCCTCCGCTTAATACCGCAGTAGCATAAGAACCAATACTAATTTCATAGACCTCTCCGCCAGAAAAATCAAGGTGAGCATAACCACCAACACTTAAGTCACGAATTCCACCACTAGGATATACTGTCTGATCATAAGGAGCTGTCCCCTGAATGACCGCAGAACTCGATCCTAATAAACTTAATGAATCTCCCCCGCCTCCCGTCATCAAAAGGGATTGAGTACCAGTCAGTGTTAATCCGCCAAAATCCATCCCATCCGTAATAGTATAGGTATAACCCGCAAAAGCCGATATCGACATTGCCAATGACATAATCAACACAAACCGTTTCATTGTTAATCCTCCAAACCTAATTTAGTTATCATTAATAAATCCGACATATCAATTAAAACTCCGTCGTCTTAATTGTCATGTCTTCCAATTCTGTAAGGCTTTGTTCCAAAAGGTCTTTGATTTCCTGCCAAGTCTGGGCATCTTCTCCCCCGGCATCAATAAAGACTTCAATATCTTTTAATAGAGATGCAATCTGTTCACGCTCCGCCACAGGGTCAAATTCTTCAACAGAAGATTCTTCTTCTGGGGACTGAGTCGCACTTAACGCAGAGATTGTCCCTGCCGATGATACAGATTTCGTTTCATACAATTCAGAAGACACTTGAGATTCCAAGGAGGCAGATAACATCATCATACTCTGCTGATTTGCAAGCTGCTCCTGATATTCCCGAATATCCGTTCGCCAGCAGGCCACCCACAGCCACGGTGCATCTTCCACCAATACCATCAGGTCGGCAACGTCAATGGAGTAAATACTATCGCCGGCAGTCGATAGATTGTACCGATATGCCGAGGAATACCAGTGTTCACACCGACTCGGGTCGATATAACCGGGGCTATTCGGGTCGGTCACATAATCATGGTTGGGATTGTTGGGGTCGACGATAGCCGGGTCGTTGGGGTCGTGGGCCAGCCAGTTTTGAGAAAAGCCGTTAAATTCATACATGTTGACCAGCCCATCAGCATTCCAGTCATACGCATTATACACATCACTGCAATCGGGGTCGATTTCATCGGCTCCCATATCCACATAATTGCCCATCAGACGGGTTTGGCCATCAAGGTCATTCTGGTTTGCACACGATGTTGCCGGGTCGCCCCTGTCAATACACGGCGACGTAGGGAGCAAATGATAAATCGCCACATTGGGATCGCCATCATAAGCAAACTGCGGATTGCAGCTGATATTTCCGTTACTGTCCGGTGTTATATTGTTTATCTGCTGTTCCATGACGGATTGTACAAATAGGGCTTTCGGAGAACCGAAAGCCCCTTGAGATGATTTTAGCTTCTACGACGCAATAACAAACCACCGAGACCCAACAGAAGCATAGTTGCGGGTTCTGGAGTGATGACATTAATGTTAGTCCAAGTGAGATCATAAGTACTGTCGTTAATGAATTCTATCGCGAAAGAAGAGCCATCCATCCACTTGCCCTGAATACCAAGCAGAGGATCGTTGTTTAACCACGACCAACCGGGCTGACAATAGAGGTCTATGTGTGGATCAGCACCGGTCTTTTCCGTAAACTGCATACTTTTAATAAGATTGATGCTTCCACCATGAAGCTCTGCCGTAGCACTGCTGCCAATCGTAATCAATTCGGTTAAACCACCTGTATAAAGCAGATGGCTGGTATTATAAAGTTTAATATCATAAACTCCTCCAACAAGCATTCCTAGCGGAGTTGAGGTTGATTGTATAATTAAGCGGCCATTATCCCGAATAGAAATTTCTAAAGCTCCTCCTCCATCGACAACAAGTGGAGGATTATAAGACCTCCAAGTAATATACCCTTGATATCCATCATCTGCCGTAAGAAATCCATCACTGATACCACCAAATGCTATCGAAAAACTAAAGGCAAAAAACAACAATGCTGCTGTTCTTTTCATCTTCATCACTGTCTCCATCTTAAGTTATTATAGGCCGTGTACAGGAATAGTAAAACCTGTACACGGCAATAATTATACACTTTTTATGTCGTCAAGTCAAGCATTTATTCTATCTGGACAGATTCTGTCTGTAAATCGTACAGACTCTGATAAACTGCTTTCATGAATTCCTGCCAGTCTTCCGCATTGATTCCCTGCTGTATATCTGGTTCTTCAAGCCAGATTTGCTCCAGGAACCTGATGCTGTCCTTCAAGTCCAAAACTTGCTGCTCAATCGAAACTGGAACCGGGGTGGTGGCTGTTGAATCAAGTACAAGGGAAGATTCCTGTGAAGAAACAGCAAACGATTGACTATCCATCAGCGTCTGCTCTGTGATGCTGGTTGTCAGAACTTCTTCACCACCAAAGGTCATCTGCTGCATTTGCAGTTCTTCCAAGTCGAGCCAGCAGGCCTTCCATAACCAGGAAGCATCTTCCAAAAAGGCTGTCAAATCTGCTAAATCAATCAAATACTGGCTGCTTCCGGTTGGCTCAAAATTGTACTTGTACTTCCACTCATACCAGCCCTCTGAAAGGTTTGGATCAGCCAAATTCGGGTCTGCCAGCCATACCGGATCATTGGGATCGTGCCCAAGCCATGCCCTTGAGAGGCCGCTGAACTCAACCATGTTGACCAGCCCGTCTGCATTCAAGTCATAGCTGTTTGATGTATCCTCACACTCGATTTCATAGGCACCCCGGTCAACTGCAGTCCCCAAAACTCTGTCTCTGTTGTCCATATCAACCTGGGAGTAATTTTCCTGAAGGGTAAGCCCTGAATCATGGCACGGGCTGTCAGCCATAATTCTGACATTATTGGGGTCAAAATAGGCAAACTTTGGATCTAAGCTGAGGTTATTATTGACGGAGTTGCAGTCTTCAATACAACTATAAGATGCCGTCTGATCTGCTGAAAAACCTGCAAGTGCAGGGCCGCCGTTATGGTAGACGATACAGTTTTTTATTTCTGGCAATGTGCTTCCCATCAAACCAACGCCCATAGTCTTATTGTGGGCAACGGTAACATTCTGAAGATGCGGCGTGCTGGTCGGATTAAAAAGCATAATGCCTGCTCGTCCTTCATTCGATAGGTCGCTTTCTGTGACAACCGAATTGATTACAAAAGGTGTTGAATCTTGGCAGGCAATCCCGTTTTGCATGTTCTGCCTGATCCAGCAATTTTCCACAGTAAGCGTATAACCTGAGCCGATGTGGCGGATTCCGTCAGATTTATTGTTTCGTATAGTACACCATTCAAGGGTCACATTGCCTTCTTCTACATACACGCCATAGGCTTCATTTTTTTCAACGATGCAGTTTTCTAAGGCAAAGTCAGCGCCTGAACCGTAAATTCCATAGCCATCAATTGAGGCCTCTGAGACCGTTAAGCCATTCAGAAGCGTATTACTGCCCATAGATACGACGTTGTCGTTGCGATGCGTATCATCAATTTTGCCAGAAAGGGTAGTTTGATACCTCTTAGGATTTCGCAAGCTGAAATCGCATCCGCCCGTCGGGAATCCGCCGTAAAGAGAGATATTTGGAGGCAGGACAAAGCTGTCATTTTCATTATCGCCGGGGGAATAAGTCCCTTGGGCGCAGTAGATGGATTGTACCTCGCCGCAGACGGCAGACCGTGCATACTCCAACGCATCCTGAAGTCTGGTGAACGCATTTTGCCAGTCCAGACCGTTATTGGCGCCATTGACGGCGTTTTTGTCCACATACAACACCTCCGGCATATCCCGCCAGCAGCAGACAGGGGTATCCTTTATGGCCCTGGCTACCATGCGGTTTTCAGGATAAACAATATTCGGGTCATTGGGGTCATTGACCATAACAGTCCCCCACAATTCGGCCACATTATGCAGATAACCGCCTGGTGCAGCGTTGTAATTGACGGTTACGACCAGTTCCACGCAGGATGAATCATTGGGATCGATGTCGTCCAAATCCCAGCGATAGTAATGTTCTTCCGGATTGTAATTGTCGTCGATGATCAGCGGGTCAATACTCAGAATACTATTGTAATCAACACCTTCAGGCAGCCAGTCAATAATGAAAGGGTTATCAATTGTTCTGCCGAATGGATTGTCAAAACAAATGTGATATGTTATTGCCTGCTCCGGACTTGCGCATTGATCATCCGCAAGGTTATCGTCTTTGGTAAACTGAATTGCAGTTCCTACAGAAATATTGTCAACAATCCAATAATTACCGCTGTCATGGATAGTCACGTAGCTGATAAAATTCCCGGACGGGGCATCTACCCGAAGCGTTCCAGGACCATTCGCATTGGCTTCTTCGATTCGACGGTTTGCCGGTCCGGTGTCGGTGTCCAATACGTTACCGCTTGTGTCATAAGCGGTAAGAGTCAGTTGAGTTGCACAACAGTAACCCAACTCAACAAACACCACATCCGTATCGCCAAAAGTAATCTTGCCGCCGTCGCCCGGTGTGCCCGTCCAAGCGGCCACATAATCGTATATCCAATAATTCGAAGAACCCCAGGATTGTCCAGATGGCCACGAGGACGCATTATAGTTGCCGGTTGTTACATCACTGACCAGCCAATCGTTTCCACTGGTAAGAGCCTGAAAGTGAACACGAGGATAAAATGATCCGATCGGCGTGCCATCCCGTCCGAGGAATTCCTCAAAAGTCATGGTCATAACATTCGCCATCGTATGATGGCTGGACAATAAAATCAACATCAATGAAATGAAAAACACACAAGAATTGACGCCTTTCACCACCGCTCGTTGAGTCTCCATAGTTTTCTCCTTATCCTGATCTACCTGTCTTGACGGAAGTCAAACACGATATTCGACCCCGAATCAAAAGATTGTTATACGATTTATTTCATGCGGCAGGAAAAAAGATATAGGGGATACTGCCGCACGTAATCAACCGAGGCTTGGCCAGCCCGCAAAGAATACGAGAGCAGCACCCCCTGTATCTTTTATGCATACAAGGGGGCGCCGTCCTACGTAACGCTTCTTTGCGGAAATTTGGCCAATTTCGGTTGAAGCGTCCTATCGTAAAACGACAAGAACTATTCAATTTTGATTAACATTTTATTCAAACTCACCCTCCTCTGGCAAGAAAATAATCTCTCTGCTTCCGACGCAATAATCAAACCAGAATCCACTCTTATCATGCAGCCATTTCTCAGCCTCATAATGTTGACAAAAAAATTATCATTTTTTTGAAAAATCTGAATATATTTCCTCAAATCAAGCTGTGCGTATAATTAATCTGGATAATATTTGGAAGCAATAGGATAAATTAAAGTGACAATCATGTCCCATTATCTGGACACCGCAGGTCGAGAGTACTCTACTCTCGAAACCGGTATACTACGCGCAATAACTGCAATGGCACGCAATCGGGTGCAATAATTGCAACGATTTTTGTATTTCCCTTGTATTATTAAGTGAATTATAGCTCATTATATAGCAATAGGTTACGGATTTTTGACCCCTTTTGTGAAGGGGCAAAACGGAATTGCTCGACACGCTGGGGGTCACAGGTTCAAGTCCTGTACCGCCCACTGGTTTTTTGTCCGGTTTTCACAAGGCTTCGAAATGCCTTGCAACCCCTGGCAATCACAAGGTTTTACGTCCGATTCGTCAAGATTGGTTTTTACTTCATTTCGGCCCCCTTCCGGTCGCAGACGGTCCCTGATTATGTCCCTTGTTCCCTCGGTTTGGTCTTGTTTCTAAAACGTATTCCAGACCATTATGTTTTAAGTTTTTTTCCTCAAACACGGAGGTTTGAGCTACTATTGTAGGGCAAGCCTCTGTGCTTGCTGCTTCCAGCCTCGCCGCAAGCGCATCCATTTTTATTTAATCGGAATGCCTCCGGCATAGATATTACCTCAAGCTCAGAGGCCAAAGCGATACATCCAGCCCGCCACAGGCGGGCTTCTGTCTGCCTGCCGCGATGGGCCCTTGCCCTGCGTTTCTCTTCAACCTTGATGGATTGGTACGTGACTGTGATTTACAGGGTTATAAAAGTTCCATTTGCCTTCATCTGTTCATACTCCTGAGGGGGGATATATTGGGCCAACAGCTCCTGGTAGGTATTCAGAAGGCCCTTGACCGTCGGCTCTTCAATGGGTACTGTGCCGTGAGCCAGCCAGGAGTTGTTTCGGGCCTCCAGCCAGTTTTTCAGGGGACCGCTGCATTTATTGTCTTTTGGCGGATTGTTCGGATCGTAGGGACAATTCCAATAAAGCCTTATCAAGTGCAGTCCCACCTCATCCTTGAGCTCGGCTAACAATTCGATGGCTTCCTTAAGCCCCAACTTCACACAGCCGCCGGACTGTTTGGGTTTGACGGCAAGTCGTTCCAGCGTCATCGCTGAAATCCCCATTTTTTTCAGCTCTTCTAGTTTTATTTTAGACGTATTCAGACCCCGTTTGTTCAGATAGACCTGAGCCAGGTATTCATAGGCTCGATACATTCGTGACAGGGCATCATCCAGACGTCCCTGGATAAACCGTCTTTGAGCATTGAGCAGCAATTCGACCAATCGCGGGGTGCCCCATTCTTCCTGGAGCAGCCTCTGAAGAAACTCGGTCTGATGGGCCAGGCGGGATAAGTCAACTCCGACCAGGTTTTCGTAGGGATTGGCGGCTTTATTGAGGACATGTGCGGCCTGTTCCCACCGGAACCGTTCCCACAAATCATAGGCCTGGCTGATCATCCAGATGGTTTTGGCCTGCTGTTTGAGCGGACCATCCGGCAGGACGCGGCGCAAGGTGTCGGTCAGCTCCATCGCGGCGACAAAATCCAGCTTGTTGAACAGCAGCCGTGCCCGTTCAAGCTGCCGTTCGGCATAGACGCAGATCGGATAAAAGGCCTCCAGTCCCGTCGATTCCACGACGCGTCCGGTTTCGTCCCGGGGACCGGTGATATAGCTGACCTGTCCTGCCTCCACGGCAACCGCTGCGGCAAACAGCGCAGCCGACATCGCCTTGGTGCCGCTGGTAAAATCGACAATCAGATCCTGCGGGGCAAAGGCCCGGAGCCGCTGCAGATAGCTGTGGTATAAGCTCTGCACATTATTCTCATCTTGAGCGACGACCGAGTCCCAGCTCAGATCCATGGTGCGCAGGGAATCTTCCAGCTGAGGCAGTGTTTCCCTGGCGGTCTTTTCCGAGCAGAGGAAAACCACGCGTTGGGGCTTATGCCGTTGTATCGAAAACAACAGTGCGTTGGCGATGTCCTGCCGATCGCGGCCGGTCCCGACAGTCATAATCAGAATACACATATCCAGTCCTTTCCAAAAAAGAGAATAACAGGGTCCATTGCTTGGGTTACTCATTGCAGCCTGTCCAGGGGCAATCACCTATACGCCACCGAAGACCTTTGCAGTTGTGCCCACCCCACACACATCAGACGTCCAATCTAAAACCCCCTTACTCATCAGGGCAAGGCTGCAACGTGCCACAACCTCATTCCATGTGGCAGGAGGGTATTTTACTAATGGTTTTATATTATTACACCGTCCTTGCATCGTCGCCGGTTAATGACAACCACAAAGGCGACTCCATCAATGCCTGCTGCAAAACCGACGGTATCCGTACCCATGCCAATACGTCAGATTCGATTTCATTTAAGTATCGCTCACAGAGTGTTTTTCCTGTTTTGGCCTTATACAAGGCCATAATTGCTTGTCTTAATTCGTTCATAATTTCACCTTGTTTGTAATGTTGTCGGTTTCTGTTTTGATGCATCCCGGATCCACGATCAGATAGCCCAGCATCATCCGCCCACCGTTTCAATCCCTTATTCATCAGGGGAAGGTTTCAACCGGAGCACCGGCTGTCGTCGATGCTCTCAACGGCATAATAACTGTTTCAATCCCTTATTCATCAGGGGAAGGTTTCAACTGAAAAGCTGAACGACGAAAACGGCGGGGCGCAGAATTGTTTCAATCCCTTATTCATCAGGGGAAGGTTTCAACAAAGATATTGTTCCTTGGGTGCCAGCAAAGAAACATCTGTTTCAATCCCTTATTCATCAGGGGAAGATTTCAACTAAGCTAAGCATTACAAAGGATTTATGCTTGGCAACTTTTCAATCCCTTATTCATCAGGGGAAGATTTCAACATAATAACAATTAGACAAGTAAGAAAGGGGAAGACGATTTTTCAATCCCTTATTCATCAGGGGAAGATTTCAACGTCGAGCCTAAAAACGCAGGAAGATTTCCGGAATACCATTTTCAATCCCTTATTCATCAGGGGAAGATTTCAACCAAACGAACTCTTTCAAGGAAAGGAATAAACATGTCAAATTTTCAATCCCTTATTCATCAGGGGAAGATTTCAACTTAAAAACGGCTTTTGGTATCGACGGAGACCCTCTGGAGATTTTTTCAATCCCTTATTCATCAGGGGAAGATTTCAACTGAACGCAGGAACACCGGCGCAAACAAAGGCCATAAATTTTCAATCCCTTATTCATCAGGGGAAGATTTCAACGGCTATATCAGGCCATCCGCAAGAACCGTGCAGTCTTAGGTTTTCAATCCCTTATTCATCAGGGGAAGATTTCAACTCTTGAGGGGCACCTGAAAACGCAAATCGACGAACAGAATTTTCAATCCCTTATTCATCAGGGGAAGATTTCAACCTATCAAGGAAGTCTTTGGTGGGACTATCAAGGAAGTCTTTTTTCAATCCCTTATTCATCAGGGGAAGATTTCAACGAAAAAAAATGTTGCTGACGCTGAAACAAATCAAAAATTTTCAATCCCTTATTCATCAGGGGAAGATTTCAACCCGCCCATTTATACGTTCCATCCCACGCGGACTCCATTTTTCAATCCCTTATTCATCAGGGGAAGATTTCAACAGGAATTATTCCTCGTGTTACTATGGAAGATGCGGGTTTTCAATCCCTTATTCATCAGGGGAAGATTTCAACGGAAGAAGGCGGTAGGTGCGTTTACTGCGGACAGTACTTTTTCAATCCCTTATTCATCAGGGGAAGATTTCAACCAGGCAAACTACACAGGCAGGGAGGCTCTTCTAATCAGTTTTCAATCCCTTATTCATCAGGGGAAGATTTCAACGGGGCTACGTAATATTCAGCAGGATTGTGCCGAGATCGGTGTTTTCAATCCCTTATTCATCAGGGGAAGATTTCAACATTGATAAGATTCAATCGATTGTCAAGCAATTTGTTGAGTTTTCAATCCCTTATTCATCAGGGGAAGATTTCAACTATACCCGCCAAAAAATGATTTTTCTGCTCCTCTCGACGATTTTCAATCCCTTATTCATCAGGGGAAGATTTCAACCGCAGCTTATGTAACTACTTTAATTCGGACAGGTTAAAAAGTCAAGCGTCATAGAGGCCTTAAAATACTTATTTGGAAGCATTATGGTCTGGGCGAAACGCCGGCCTAAAATGCGTTATCTTCTGTGCCGCCAAAGGGTTACATTTTTGTTGTTAAGCCGGCCCCCAAAAACGGCTCATACAATAAAAAATGTTTCCTGATTGGTTAGCTTGGCATCCCCAAATAATTGTGTCTGGTCCAGACATCGCTGGCATATATGGTAGATGCGGATGGAGTCCTCATCAGGATCGATGATTTTCCGGAGTCTGTCGACCATTTCTGTCAACAATTCATTGTCCAAATCCGCCTCAAAGACGCTGTATTGTACACGGTATCCATAGTCCAAAAGAATTTTGGAAATTTTTAATCTTCGCCGGTCATCTGTACAGTCATATCCGATAACTATGAACATGGGGTTACCTCACTGACAGTCTGTAGTGGACATAAGGAGTCTTGTTCATGATGGCAGTCTCCAGTTTTTCTGCCTGCTGAAAGATCAATTCCCGTGCATTGGTAAACGTCTGCCTGTCGGCCAGACGCTGGGGGGCATCGAGAAAGCGTTCCCATTCTGCCAGAAGCCGCTTTTTAGGGTCTTCTTTTAATAGAACTGCATATTGGGGTCCGTTCCCGAAATCCTCGGCTTTGAGGATCTTTTTATTGAACATCAGCATGACAAATCGGTCCGCCAGGGGCTGGCGAAACTGTTCGACAAAATCCAGGGCCAGAGCCGGAGCATTGCGATTTGGAGCATGCATCAGCCCGCAGAAGACATCCAAACGTGTAATTTGCAGAGCTGAAGAGCACAGTTCGGTCAAGAGGACATACACAAACGACAAGACCGCATTGACCGGATCGGTAGGCGGTCGTCGGATACGTCCGGAAAAATGCATCTGCAGAGAGCTGAAAATCCGCACCAGGGCCGCGACATAATCCCGCGAGCAAATACCTTCGATCCCGCGAACGGATTCGATGGTTTGACAGGTATTCAGCTGGCTGCGATAGGTCTGGATTTGAGCGGCCAGACGATCCAGCTCCGGATCCGGATGATTATAGGCATAGCGTTTAATAATACTGATACAGCAGACGGCACGGGCATCGACCAGATCTTTGCAGAACTCCAGACTATAGGCCGGGTCGCGAGCGAGGGCGTATTGATTTTGCCGAAGTTCAACATGGGGGGTATCCGGCGGGCACAGCACGCCGCGAAGACGCCCGGTGTGTGTGGTCAAAACCAAAGGAATACGCCGATCCAGCAGCAATGCCAGTGCACTTTCGGTAATCTGAATCCGCCCGAGAAAAACCAGCCGGGTCAGCCGATGCAGGGGAATAGACATGATCTCCTGTTGGTCTTTGGACACGACCAGACGACGCCCCTGACGGCTGACCTTGGCACCCTGTTCTCTGAGATATAACGTTCCCATCATAAGCCTCCCGTTCCCTGTGCGCATAGCCTCTATAACGGCAAAACAAAGACGGCAGATAACTCATCCCACCTGTCCGAAAACCCTATGAACTTGTCAAAGAACGATAGCCTTTTCGCCCCACTACGGCCTCTGGGCAAGGCTATTTGAGCTCCTCGAGCCGGACTTTGGCCCAGCCCAGGGGGCCAAATAAAGAGCTCTCATTTCTCAAAAGGCTTCGTGTCGTTCCCCAGGGCAAAGGGGTTTTGTTTTTGCCTTTTCGTGTTTTGGGATTTCTAAGCGGCTTGCCGTTTTCGAGGGTTACATCTACTGTAACCGACTCACAATGGCTGAATCGACCCAGCCGGATTGGAAATTCCAAGGGGCCATATTTTTCCTGCTGCAGCCGTTCAGAGGCTTTTTCCATATCTTCAAAGTATAAAACCATATCAGGCCGGTATTTATAAAAGTCGCGATGCTCATCAGCCATTCTTTTCTGATAAAACCTCCTGCACGCCTCAGCAATAACTTCGGCCGAAAGCGGCATAGAGACAGCATTGCGGATATGCAATCCTGAATAAAGGGTGAATACGCCATGCCCTTTTATATTTGTTGAGCCATCCAATATTGAGTAGGTCATTTCATAAAACTGCTGTATGCTTTGTGTCTTTTTATGGGGATTGTAGACCATTATTTCTTCAATTTTGGTGGCATCGTAGGGTAAGGTTATGTCTTCTATCGATATCGCCCGGAATGGATCTCGTTTTGCATCACCATTGTATCCCAAGGATTCACCCTCCCAATTGGGTTTAGATTCATCCGGAAGCTGGCGGCTTTTTTCATATGTTGTCTTTACTTTTGCAGAGACAATCGCTGTGCGGATGGCCCCCTTGATGGACGAGCCGGGGATAACAGGCTGCCATTTTTTTGTATTTCGATAAAACAGATTGACAATCAATTGATTTTCTTGGCTGTCCAGTTTATTTTGATAAATATTCCATATATTCTGACAGACCGGCAGGGTATGAAGACTGAATCGTTTAAGATCCGTATTGTCACGAATAAACTTCCGCAGATAACGCACCGTATCCTTCCCTTTGTTGACGGCATCGTAGAACCGCATCTTCTGCTGCTGATTTAATCCTGAAACCATCCCGGGCAAGTCGATGATATGGAGTTCAGGTTCGCCATTTGTGTCTTGAGTGATTACATACTCAAACGGCGACAGTTCGTCGCCAGTACCGATATGAATAGGCGATAGCGCCTGAATCGTCATTTTGTATTTTTTTGCGTAATTCATGCTGCCTCCACAGAGTCCCGGCTCAGCCGAATAGGTAGTGCTAAAGATAATCCATAATGTACAACCTGTTTTAGTGTATCATGTACATCGTGAATCATCCTGCCATAGAATGGTCTGGGAATATCCGTCAAAAGAACTGACCCGGCCTGAAGCATCATAATGGTCTTTTTAAACGGAAATTCTGAAATCGCCCAATGGCCTCCCAGTCTGCCGGTTTTGGCTTTAATAGACCAGAAGCCTTTGACCGGATCAGATTGTGCCGGAGCGCACGGCCCCAGCAGCATAACGGCATTGGGATGTTTCACATCCGGCAGACTAACTGGTTCTACTCGTTCTACTTTGATTGCTCCACGTCCGATACTTTTATCCCTGCCATATCCCCATGCCAATGCCTCTTCAAGAATACCTTTCAAATCGCCGGCATTGTACTCATCGGATGCAATATAGAGATCATAGAGAGAACCATATTGTGCCGTAAAGATATCCTCAGTAAAGAAAACTCCACCCTGGACCGTACCACCACCTAAACGACTGACAAAATTATGGGGTGAAAGTGAGATTTTCATCTCTCTTTTTCGCGGATCATCATCTGAGAGGTCGGATTCTTGCTGTTGCTGGCATCGCAGGCTCTCCATAAGCGATTTACCGTTCAAATCCTGCAAGCAGTTCGCCAAGCGGTCACTGTCAATGTAGCGGATTTTCCTGAGGCCTTTTTCATCTACGGAAACATTAGTTGTCTGCTCCGTGGCCCGATAAGTCGGCAGTATCGGTACAGGCAGGCGACCCGCTGGAAACGGATCAGATAAAAGCAAAGGCGGTTTGTCTGAATCCATCCGGGAAAGAAATTCGCCCAATTTCTCATCACCTTCACCATACGCCTTCGACCAGCAGATATGACCAAAGAGGGTATCTGCCGCCAGTGGTGTTCCCAGCGGGGACAAGAGTGTAAGTTGAGCTTTGTACTGTTTCATCGTGTGGATTTCTCCCGAATTAATGGCAGCTTTATTTCATTTTCATTTTCATCTTTAAGCTCAATGAATTGAATTCGGCCATTGCCTCTGGAGCCCCCTCCACCCAGATAGTCATCCTGGACAAGAGCAAGCCCTAACAGAACGACCTGGCTGAAGTTTTCCTCATCTTTTACACCGCCGTCTCCCATATCGAGAATCTTGAAACTGATGTTCAGATCAAAAGTCACATCAGGGACGACACGCTCAATAGGACGTGGAGTTGCTTTGGCCGTGATGCGATTGATTGTATTTTCACTTTTATCTTCGATAATAGGATATCCTTTTTTGAACTTCTGCGAAAACATTTCAGATAAAGGGCAATCCCTTATAATCAAGCGTGTAGGACCGATTTCGGTCTTTTCACTCGCCGAAATACCGAATACCCGGCAAATCGGGCAATCTAAAGCCGTTATTGTATCGTTGCAATGGTGAACGTTTTCTTTTAAATCTACTTTGTCTTTATACCATTCGAGCAATGAACGCATCTTGCCTTTAAGAGAAGAACCTGGAATATAGGGCTCCTTAGTGGCAGGATTACGGATAATGGGGTTGTCCATCCCGCCGATTTCCATGGCGGCGTCTCCACCGCCGATATGCAGCCCTGTTTTGACCAATACTTTACCGGTAATCTTTTTTGTTTTTATCAGTTTCATTAGCTCACCAATCCTTTCCCATACATAAATCCGACGACAGCTTCGAAATGTTTGGCCGCCGCTTTGAATGTGAGTACTTCATTTTCTTTAACTTGGTCGATTAAGCCGACAAAAAAATTTGCAAATTGGAGAGGTATTTTATTTCGATCATAAGCATAATAAGCCAGACTTTTGAGCATCTTTATCATAGGATACAGTTTTGCGTAATCATCATCTGTAATCAATTGATTGCTATAGTCTTTCACTGCTCCGTAAAATCTCCTTAATTGGGCAGAACTGATTTTATTTCCAGAACTAAGATCTTCGATGACTTTCTCAGCGACATCTGTAACAAGTCTGGGATTAATATTCCCGCCGACTACAAAAGGTACACCCTCGTATTTTCTTGGATTGATTGGATTCTGCTGGCGGCTGCCGCCACGGCTATGTTGGCCACCAGTTTTCTGGTTTTGAGAATATTGTGCCATATTGACTCCTTTAACTAATTCTATTTACGGTTTTTATACAATGCATAAATCGTAGAGACTTTCATCCGTGGCATCACTTCATCGCTGGTCATTTCAACTAATTTGTTCCTGATTACCGAAGTGGTTTTATCCTTTTCTACATTTCGAGCAAGGTCATAACGAAGCTGGGATTTCCATGCAATGTCTTCTATGGGTATTTTGTGATTTTTCTTGTCTGAAACTCGTCGGAACATGTGATAATATTTCAGAAGACGGTAATTCAGACTGCCAGTGATTATTCCAGACGAAACCCACTCAGCTAAAATGGTACCGTTATGAAGAGCTTTTTCGTAATCTGGCCAGGGCAATGTAAGTCCGAATATCCCAATGCGGTTACGCCCACTTTTTTTGGCATTATCAAGTAATTCCTCCGCTTGCCTGATAGCGTCTGAAATGGGTGTTCTAGGATGACACAATACAATGGCGGCGGATAAGTGGATATCCAAATTATGACAAGTATAGGCTGAAAATTGTTTGTGAATTTTCAATGCCAATTCCATCATTTGGTCCCACGGGCCAATTAATAAGAGGTCGTCGCCGCCGGCATATTCGGTATAAACCTCTTGGTATTGACTGGAAATAAGATGTTCCAGGTAGCCACTGAAAAAATTGTCCATCATTCTGGACAGAGCTGAAAGTCGGCTGATAGAGTATTTCCTGTATTTGCCTCCTGCTTTCTGCCCTGTCAAGTCCATCAGACCTCTTGAAAAGATTTTACCTAAATAATCCACGTCGCCTTTAAGGACAGCCAGAAGTTTCGCTCCTGATGCGGATTCGGCAATCATCTCAAATGGCTTGACTTGTCCACACTGCCAGTCGCCCTCCGGGTCTTCATTGTTAAGCCGGCCAGCCTCTGCTTCTGTAAGCCGGGGAACAGAATGTGCCAAATGTTTACCCGCAAATCCGGATTGCTCATGCCGGGGATTGATGGATAAGGCAGCCAGGGTTGTGTCAGTCAATGTCGGTATGTCCGTTTTGGTTATTAATTTAAGTTGGCCAAATAGAGTCATGGGGTCCTTATCTCTGTCTGTCCGCTCTAGGAGTATATAGTGAGTCGAAGTCAATTTGCCCCCAAGGTCTATCATAGCTTGACACAGTGGATTTTTTTCAGGATCGATTACCGGCTGTATAGCAGCAGAGATATCCCAACCCTGTTGATTTTGCATTGAGCAGGCAAATCGCCGTTTTTTTGTCTTGTCAATTTGCAATGCCATTTCTTCAAGACATTCGTGATAATTTCCGTCCTTGAAATCTCTGCCGCTCACGGCCACCGGCTCTGAAAGATTCAATGCTAGTTTGCCGCCAAAAGTACCCAACATCCAGTCCTCAAATTGTTTACGGACTTCGCCAAGTATTATTTTGGCTTTGTTGGTGTTCTGGATTAGCAGAGTAAACTGTCCGCCGGCGTCCTTGATACAATTGCACGATGGTAATCCCAGGCGTTCCAGTAAAATAAATACCGCCGCCCGGGTCAGCATCGAAATATAAAACGAACGTGCTCTAAGCATTTTGGCCGTCCCGGCCTGGGCCTCATTGGGCAGATCAAGAATGAAATCCTGGATGCCGCTGACATCACCGCAGACCATAAGCATATTTTGAATATCCTGATTTTGTTCATAATGTGTCAATGACGACAGCGTTCCTTTCTCTTTGTACCAAGCATACATAGCGCAAGTAATGGCAGCGGTGGTATAACTGTGGTCGAATAAAGGAATATCCGGCAATTCATCCCGGGTGGCAGAGGAAGTAATCAGGGACATGTATGTTCTGCACAGGCCTATAATATGATCAACCAATAGATGCCGTGGGCAGTGGACAGAATTAATAATATCCATTTTAAAATTATCATAAAGTTGTATATATTGCTGTGGATTGACCGGAATGTCGCATTTTCCGTATTGCTGAGGGAATATTGCATCACTGGATGTTTTCCACCGCTCCACGGGATATGCCCAAAGGGGATTTTCGGAAATGTGACTATTAAGCCTAATCTCATTGAAAATACTGATTAAGGGCCGTGAGGATTTGCCTGTTTTGATAAATTGCTCACCTTTATCCTGTCGTTCAGAAGCCGCAGAGTAAATGTCGGCCTGCTGGACAAGGATTTCTTCGGGGGTCGATGGATTATGATGTTTACTGGCCAGATTGGCAATGCGGCAATTATCTAAATGTTTCCAGAGATTCCCAATTTCATTAAAAAACTGACCGGTGTAAGCTGCATGCGAATATTTGAATAGGTGAGTATTTTGTTGGGGTAATTGAATACCTGTTCGTTCATAAATTTTCCCAATATCGTGAAACAATGTCCCAATTGCCATTTCAATCATATCTTTCTCTATCGCCATAGTCTCTCCTAGTCTTGAATGGTAAGTTTAATCCTTCCAAATCCAAAGCTGGTTGCCTTGCCAACATGACAAATCTCTGCCAATTTTAAAATCGGTATATACGGAGCGACCTTTCCTTCAAATGTGATCCGCCCCAGCAGGCCTCTGAGAGTCATTTTCTGCTGCTGCCGTCCGGAGAACCGATTGACCTCATAAAGCCGGGTTTGATCTGATTTCACCCGGACCGATTCAACGCCCGTCCAATCATCAGAAAAGGCATCCGATGGCTCAAATGGGATGCCATAGAAGTAGGATAAAATGGAAAGCCTGCGGTTGACTGCCTTTATCAGATCAAGAAAAGAGATTTTTCGTGCTTGAGCGCCGCCCACCTGCAATTTAGTGGGGGTATGAAACTCAATCGTAAGTCGGGAATCCAAATGCTGTGGAACCTGGCCAACGGATTCTTTCTGCAGCCCTCCCAGGCAATGGTTGCCGTCCTTGTAAACAACGGAGGAACATGCAGGCTGAGTAATACTATCAATTCGGTAGGGAATACGATCTTTGCCAAGACCTTCTTTGCCAATCTCGAGAAGACTATATACGATATAGGGGAATAGCTCGATTGCACGCCCGAAAAGCCTCATTCCAAACTGAAATTCCATCCCTGCTGTGATCTGAGAGGGAGCCCCCATACTCGTCAGGATTACAAAAGGTTGAGGGATATTGGGATACAGCCGCATAAACGCTCGGTCGTCAGGAGCAACACCTTCAAAAATATAACTGTAGGCACAGGATTTTTGGACAATGCAGCCCGAGCAGTTCTTCTGTTTGACATGGCAGACCGTCTTTTTCAGGTGATACCCAAGCCCACCGCGCAAAGTGGGTCCCCAAAATGGTGGCAAGCTACCCTGGGACAAGAATATCCCACTGACTTGAAATTCAGCAAAAGGAGGAAAATTCTGCAATAAAACAGAATGAAACGATGTTTTACCAGACAATTTTACTCCATCTTGTAGACGTTGCCTCCTCAATGGATGAAAATCATCATCATTTATCATTGCTCCAACTGATCTCCTTCATTAGTGTTTAAGCAAATCAAGATGATATTTTTTTACCGGAACATGAAAAATTGTCAAGTATTTTTATTTGCAGTTCAATTGGGAGAATTGAACAAGGAACACAATCTTTTATGTATTGATATAGATGTAATATATCTATTGTCAAAAAAATGATGCCCATCATACAAGGTAAGTATTGGTGGGCAGCTATTGAGGGATAGGGGTGTGGCAAAGATTCCGAACTGGCCTCGGAAATAACAATCTTTTTTTTGTACAGGGGGCCGGGCCTGCCTGTTTGTTTGGGCCTTGTTTATGGCCTGTTTGTCCCTGTTTTAGAACAATGATTCAGAGGGGATAGCGTTGGCAGGAAATGTCAAGTTGTGTTTCCAGGCTTATCGCGAATGTGTACTCGACGGAATGTGTTCTGTAATGAAGGCGTCCACATGTTGCCGCAAGTGGATGCAATTTACTTGATTCGGGTCATCACAAACCTCTGCGTTCTGGTCACTCTTTGCCGGTTAATAACTCTGTTCAATGCTTTACTACACGTGCTGGTGACAAATCGCGTAACATTTTTCGTGTTGAATTCGCTATTTTTTCTGTCTGGACAATCCGGCCAGTTCGAGGATCTGCTTACGGGTTGGTTCAGGCAGGGTATTCCAGACCTTGACCAATGTTGCCAATTCTGGCGAAATTTCGGGAAAGTGTCCCAGATTGTGTCCCTGTGTGGTTTTGCCATTTTCGCTAAGTGTATTATCTGGCTTGCTTTGTGATTTTTTGTTCAAGTCCTGTACCGCCCACTGGATTTTTGTCCGGTCTCATGCACAAGAACTCGCGGGGTAACACCATTCTACACAAGCACGACAATCTAAATTGGGTTCGTTTGGCCGGACGAGGTCTGGTTTTGTGCTGCGAGAATTCACGGGGTCCTGCTGTTCGACACCGGTGCGACGAGCCAAATGGGGTTCGGCCACAGAAGGCACCGTGGGCAAAGAGGAATCATTCTTGTTGGCAGAATCAACACGATCAACGGGGTTGGAAGTGGAATCCACCTGCGGCGGGATGGAATTCCTCTCAAGCACGGAGGCTTGAGCTACACTGCTGGAATTGGGTCCTTCCTGGCCATAGGGGGTGATGGCGCGGATGTCGAGGAGGAACTGCTCAGGGTTTTTAAAGGTCTGCAGGATACACTCGGCATGCTTTTCTAAATCTCTATTGGTCATTGTCTTGCGTTTCTTCGGGGAAAAATGCACGGCGTCGAGAACGCGGCGGTACCAGTCAGGCGTATAATCGTAGTTCCATTTTTGTTTGTTGGGATTGTTGCGGATACGCTGGTTTTCGGTCTTATAGATTTTGTTTTCGACGGGAATCCACGGGAGGTCGGGGTTGGTCAGGCCGTCGAGGCAGAGGGCATTGGGTTCGTTTGGCCGGACGAGGTCTGGTTTTGTGCTGCGAGAATCCACGGGGTCTTGCTGTTCGACACCGGCGCGACGATCCAAATGGGGTTCGGTTACAGAAGGCACCGTGGGCAAAGAGGAATCATTCTTGTTGGCGGGATCAACACGATCAACGGGGTTGGAAGTGGAATCCGCCTGCGGCGGAATAGAATTCCTCTCAAGCACGGAGGCTTGAGCTACACTGCTGGAATCGGGTCCTTCCTGGCCATAGGGGGTGATGAGGTCTTTGTAGTCCCCGCGGGGCTGGCCGTCGCGGAGGTAATAAGCCACGTCGGTATAGTTGACATCGCCGGCCTTGCGGCTGTCACGCAATTCCTTCATACAGCGGAGAATAGACCGTTCCAGCTGGCTTTCGTACCTTTGCAGCTTGGCGAGGGTCTGGTGGCTGCGGAAGTCGTCGAGCAGAAGCTGGCTGAAGACCTCCTGGTCGGTACGGACGTCGTCTTCGGGGATGGAACAACAGAGGTTATCGAGGACCAATGTCTCGTAACACTGGGCACGCTGGATCCGCCAGGCCAGGCAGGCAATGCGGCGGACAAGAAAGATTTCGCTGGGCTCGAGCGGCTCGTACTGGTCCATAAATTTGTTGGCAAAGGCGTTGAACTCGGCGGGATTTTCAATGGTAACAATGGGCCGCTGGGAGGACAGGCCGTGAATGAAGGCATTGCGGGAGGAACGGGCCTTGCCTGCGGGGGTTTTGGGGCCGGTGGATTTTTGGGCGTTGCGACGGTTGGCTTCGATTTGTTTGATTGTTGCCATGATTTGCTCCTTTCGTGAACCTAAAAAAAAGAAGAACACAAGAACTCAAGAACACAAGAACTCAAGAATTGGGGAAGCTGCCGGGAACGGCAGCCATTTTATCAATATGCCACGGCCAAGCAGAGCTTGACCGATGCCACCGTGGCATAACGCTGTGGCCAGATCAGGGGTGGCATAGTCTGATGGAGTCAGGCTGTGGGCGTTGCGACGGTTGGCTTCGATTTGTTTGATTGTTGCCATGATTTGCTCCTTTCGTGAACCTAAAAAAAGAAGAACACAAGAACTCAAGAACACAAGAACTCAAGAATTGGGGAGGCTGTCGGGAACGGCAGCCTTTTTATCAATATACCACGGCCAGCCTTCGCTTGACCGATGCCACTGTGGCATAACGCTGTGCCCAGATCAGGGGTGGCATAGTCTGATGGAGTCAGGCTGTGGGCGTTGCGACGGTTGCTCCCCATAAAACACGGGCAGGCACGGGGGCCAGCCCCTACGGCACGTATGACAGGTTGATTTTGGTTGTCTTTGCGTGTTATTCATTTTTATATGCCTCCATATAGGGGATGAAATTGCAGTTTTTGTTCGAAAAATCGAAATAGCACAGGGCGTGAGTTTTTATAAGTGCAGGCCGGAGAAGGAGAAGAAATTTTTCATTTTTTTGCAGAATAGCAAGATCGTGTTAGCGTAATTTGTGCGATGTGGACATCAAGGATACAGAATACAAGGATGTAAGGATACAAGAAGAATTGGTAATTTTGTATGCTCGATTTTCGGTTGGGGAGATGAGAAGTATAAGATTTTTGATTTTTAAGTGTTGATTAAGGAGTTCGTAGAAAATTAGAGATTTGAAATTTCACATGGAGACGCTGTTCGTAGGAAGGATGGGGCAAATACGGCTATGGTGGGAAGGGGAAATTTGAGATTTCAAAAAAATCCCGTAGCTTGCGCTGGGGGCTGATGTTGGATAAACCTGACCACCAAAATTACAGTTTTGGGGTTGAAATAACCGACTTTTAGTATTGGAAATCAAAGTTGCTGGCCCATTGGCCGGCCGGGTTGGGCGAACCAGATCGGCCGGGATGGGCATTTTGTCGTTATGATGAGGACACCATGGAATCCGTATTGGATAAGAAATATCATTTTATCGGGATTGGCGGAATCGGCACCAGCGGTCTGGCAAAGCTGTTAATCCGCCATGGCGCCAAGATTAGCGGCTCGGACATGTCCGACAGTGCGGTGATGCAAGAACTTGCGGGCAAAGGGGTGGCGGTTTCGGTCGGTCACAAGGCCGAAAATGTTCCCGACGACGCCGATGCGGTCATTATCAGTGCTGCTATCCCGGCTACCAACCCGGAACTGACGCGGGCCGGAGAAAAAGGTAAAAAGATATACAAATATGCCGAAATGCTCGGCAAGGTCTTTGACCAGTTTGCGGGAATTGCGGTCTGCGGCACCCACGGCAAGAGCACGACGAGTGCCTGGACGGCCTATATTCTGGAAAAAGCGGGTCTGAATCCGAGCTTTATCATCGGGGCGGACATCCCCCAGCTTGGCGGGTCCAGCGGGGTCGGTGCGAGCAACTGGTTTGTGGCTGAGGCATGCGAATACGACCGCAGCTTTCTGAATCTGCACCCGCAGATCGCCTGTATGCTGAATATTGAGGCGGACCATTTGGATTATTACCGGGATGAAGATGAGATTGTGGATGCGTTTGCGGACTTTTCGCGGAATATCCGGCCCAGCGGGGTTCTGGTGGCCAACGGTCGGGATCGGAATGTGGCTCGGGTGCTGCGTCGGCCAGGCTTGCATGCCAAAGTGGTAACCTACGGACTCGATTTGGGATGCCAATATACGGCGATTAATCCAGACTTAGTGGATGGACTTTATCATTTTGATATTTATTATCATGGCAAGCTACTGGGCAAGACGCATATCTCGCTGCCGGGGCTGCACAATGTGGAAAATGCCCTTGCGGTGACGGCAATTCTGGCGGAGGCTGGTCTTCCGCCGCAACGTATCTGTGAGCTTTTACCGGGGTTTACGGGCACGGACCGGCGGCTGATGTTGAAGGGCAAAGTGCGGGAGATTACGGTGATGGACGACTATGCCCACCACCCCACCGAGATTCGGGCGTCGCTGGCTGGGATTCGTCAGCGATACCAGCCCAAGCGGCTGTGGTGTGTATTTCAGCCGCATCAATACAGCCGAACCCGTTTTTTACTTGATGATTTCGCGGAAAGCTTTAAGCTGGCAGACATTACCATCGTCCCGGAGATTTACTTTGTCCGTGACACCGCCGAAAGCAAGAGCAAGGTCAATGCCCAGACGCTGGTGGAGCGAATCCAGAAGACCGGCAGTCAGGCCTTGTTTATCAACGACTTTGGCGGTATTCTTGACTATATGAAAGCGAATGTACAGCCCGGCGACCTGGTCGTGACGATGGGTGCGGGCACAATATGGAAGGTTGCAGATGAATATCTTTGCTGGCTTGGACAACATAACTAAGAAAGACTGCCCTCTGGCGGACTATACGTGGTATCGGCTGGGCGGGAAAGCGGACTGGCTGATCAGCCCGACAACGACCGAACAGCTCCAGACGGCCCTGAAGCGGTGCTATGAGCATAATGTGCCGGTGCATATTCTGGGCAATGGGTCGAATCTGCTGATCAGCGATGAAGGCGTTCGGGGGGCCGTGATTCGGCCCTGCGGGGAAGGCTTCAGTCCCTATCGTTTTGAGGGGACCAGGCTGACGGCCGGAGGTGCGTCGGACCTGCAGCGGGTGCTTCAGGACGCCGTCAAACGCGGGCTGGGTGGCCTGGAGGCACTGGCGGGCATTCCCGGGACAATCGGGGGCGCGGTGAAGATGAACGCCGGGGGCCGGTTTGGCGATATCGGGACGTGTGTGGAAAGCGTGCTGGTGATGGACCTGCATGGCAATGTGTTCGAAAAGATCAAGCCGGAGCTGGTGTTTGATTACCGGCATGTGAATATTACAGCGCGGGTGATTCTGGAGGCGCGGATGGAACTGTCCGAAGGCGACCCGGAAGAGCTGCTCAAGACGGTCAAGGAAGTCTGGATTTACAAGAAAAACACGCAGCCGCTGGATATGCGCAATGCCGGGTGTGTGTTTAAGAATCCGCGCGGGATGTCGGCGGGAGCACTGATTGACCGGGCGGGACTGAAGGGGGAAAAAATCGGCGGTGCGATGGTCAGCACCAAACATGCCAACTTCATTACCACGGAAAAAGGATGCACCAGTGCGGATGTCAAGGCATTGATTGAGAAAATCCGCACTGTGGTGCGCGACCAGTTTGATGTGGAGCTGGAGCTGGAAATCGAGATTTGGTAATACCCGGCGGGTATTTTTATGCCGCGCGGCAAGCACAGGGTGACGTTGTTTTACATAGCCGCGACGAAACAGGAATGGTGAGTTCGGAGAATAACTGGATTCCCGCTTTCGCGGGAATGACAAAGGGAGTGGGAATGACAAGCTGGTGTTGTGTGTTTGGCGATCCAACACAGGCTAAAAAAGCGGAAACGTTTTGGAATAGACTTTTTTAATGACGATAAAATCGATTACTGATTTACATATTGCCGTGCTGTGCGGCGGCGTCGGGTCGGAACGGGACGTGAGCCTGCTCAGCGGGGAGAATATTTATAACGCGCTGAGGCGCGGCGGATGCCGGGCGATACTGCATGACCTGAATCCGCAGGATTTGTCAATCCTCGATGACAAGGCGATTGATGTGTTTTTCCTGGCTCTGCACGGGCAGTTCGGGGAAGACGGGCAGTTGCAGGCGATTCTGGAAAACAAGAAGCTGGCGTTTACGGGGTCGGGATCGAAGGCCAGCCGGCTGGCGTTTGACAAGATCGCGGCCAAGCGGGTGTTTGCCGAAGCGGGACTGCCGCTGGCTAAGCAGATTGTCGTCAAGGATACGGATACGGCGGTGCAGCTTGCGGCGGAGCTGGACGGCTGGGCGGCCAAGGTGGTCATCAAGCCGATCCGTCAGGGCAGCAGCGTCGGGGTGGAGATTCATACCGATATGCCGACGGCGGCGGCGGCCGCAATTCGCTGTCGGGACACGTACGGCGACTGCATGATCGAGGAATTCATTGCCGGGCGGGAGATGACCGTGGGGCTGCTGGAAGGCAAGGCCCTGCCGGTGCTGGAAATTCGCCCGAAGGTGACATTTTATGATTATCATGCCAAGTATCAGGACGACTCGACGGAGTATTTGTTCGATACGCTGACCGATGCAGCGGTGGTCAAACGCCTGCAGGCGGCGGGTGAGACGGTATTTGCGTCGCTGGGGTGCCGGCATCTGGGCCGGGCGGATTTCATCGTGACCGAGGATGGGACGCCCTATGTGCTGGAGATGAATACCCTGCCGGGCTTTACGAGTCATTCGCTGCTGCCGATGGCGGCACGGAAGGCCGGAATCGGGATGGAAGAACTGGTGCAGCGGATCGCCCTGGCTGGCTGGACAGATCACAGTAACAATACAAGATAAAGAGTGTTGTGGCTAAAAAGAAGATCAAAAAACCCAAAAGCGGAAAAAGCTGGCGTGACTGGTTCAGTTGGAGCCAGCGCAAGGAAAGCCGTGCCGCCCGCGAGGAAAAACGGGAGCAGTTGTATCGCCGGATCAAGATAGCGGCGCTGAGTCTGTTTCTGCCGCTGCTGCCTGCGGGGCTGGTGGTCGGTTTTTTCTATATGGAAAAATATGTTCATGCCCAGCGGGCCGAGACCCCGATTTATGGGTCGCTGGAGTTTGTCAACGCGCCGGAGTGGGCGTTCACCGAGGGGATGAAAAAGAAACTGTCGGAAGCGGCCGGCGGAGGGCAGTTTGAGCTGAAAGAAGGCATTGCCGAGGCAGTTGGGCAGCGGCTGGCCGAACTGCCGTGGCTGTACCATGTGCGGGTACGAACAACCACGCATAATATCAAGGTTGAGGCCCAGTATCGGGAGCCGCAGGCGATTATCAAGACCGCCAAAGGACAGACCTGTTATGTGGGACTGCCGGCTCCGGGGGATCCGCTGTGCGGGGATAATCCTGATGAGGCCAACACGGTGTTTGTGCTGGACCAGGTGGAGGTGAAGAAACCGCCGCTGATCGAAATCAAGGGGTTTGCCGACAAGCTGGCCCCGGCAGCGGGCAAAACCTGGTATGCATCCGATGTGGCGGCGGCACTGAAGCTGATTGCGGCACTGCGGCAGATGGACGAGAAAGTCTCGAAGGAAAAACCGCTGAGCAATGAAATCAGCGAAATCGATGTCAGTAATTTCAGCGCCAAACAGGGCAGCTCAGCGCCGCGGATTGTACTGCGGCTGCGCGACGGCAAGACGCAGGTCAACTGGGGGGCACCGATGGGAAAATCGGCCAGCCAACTGGAGGCGTCCGATATCGAAAAGCTGACGACGCTTTATACCTTTTACCGGGAAAACAAAAACACGCTGCTGAATATTGTGGCTTTTATTGAGCTGCGTTATCCCAAGTTGGGCATTCCGCGACCGGAGTAAAATCCTGCGACCAGCAATCCGGCAAGAGAGGTCTTATTCAAAAGCCCTTATATTGATCTGGCATTCAATGCCGTCTTTAAATCCAGATAGCGGTAAGGCAAGTCATACTGGCGGCATAAGTTTTTCATCTGGTCGATTATGTCTTCGCTGAGCCGGCTTTGAAGGTCTGCATCGCCGGTGCAGTGAAAGATGCGGCAGCCTGCGAAACGCCAGGGATAGACGGAGCATTTGCTGTCGTTGCGATAAGGGCAGACGCCGGTGGTCATCGGCAGCAGCGGGATGTTGTTTTGGGTCAGGCCAACTTGAAAATAAATCAGTTCCGGCGGCGTCAGGAACAGCCTGTGGCCGAAGGATTCAAAATCGCAGCACTGGCCGCAGGCCTTGCAGGGCATGGGAGCAGAAGCCAGCATCGCTTCGATTTGAGAATAAAGTCTCTCGACTGCGTCGGCTATCTGCCGCGTTTGTTCAATCGAAAATTGAAAATCAAAAATTGACAATCGTCTTACTCCCACCATTTTTTCTGGGTGCGTATTTTTTCGATCTGTTCGAAAGTAAATTCCGGGCCGCGGTTGATGCCGGGACAGCGCTGGGCGGCTTCGTTCCAGTCGTTGGGGGTGGCGAGGTTGTAATTCCAGAACGGCCAGGTGCGGCACTGGTTGGGACGGACCGGATAGATGGCGCAGCCCCGCTGGCCATTGGCGCCCTTTTGCAGGAAGATGCAGTCTTTGGTGGCCTTGTCTTCGATGAGGGTCGTGCGCAGGCCGGAGCGTTTGATGAACCGCTTGCGGACGTCGGCCTCGGACATGCCCAGATATTTGGCCAGCATGGCAATTTCTTCGGCACAAATCCAGATATAACCTTCTTCCGGCCCGGCACAGCAGTTGCCGCAGCCGATACATTCAAAATGCAACCCACAGGAATACCACTTTGATTTCAACGTTTACCTCATTTCTATACTAATATCATTGCTATGCGAGATTGATGCTGCACCATAACGTGCATAAACAACAGGGCGTTTTTTCAGACGATCATTGTTTTGTCGGCTCGGCGTAATAGCTGCTGACTTTCATTGCGTCCATATCGACGGTGATGCGGAAATAATCCGGGAAGCCGCCGAGCATCGTTGTTATCGACTGCCACTGGGGATAGACGGCCGGGTCGAAGAAATGGAAGACGCAGGTGGTGACTTTGGAATATTGATAGCCGCGGGCGCTGGCCACCATGCGATCCAGCTTCTGCTGGGGGATATTCAGCTGCTCGAGGGCGAACTTGCGGGCGATGACTTCGGCTTGCTGCGTTTCTTCTCTGCCGAGCTGGGTGGATTGTACGTTGGGCATCACGGAACTGCAGCCGGACAAGGCCGGTACTGCCAACACTACATAATATATCAGAGTATGAAATACTGTTGTTTTCATTTCAGTTAAGCTTGTTCTGCGTATATCCGCTTCAATTTGCAATATCCTATTTTACCACAGCAGGGTTCGACAGTCTGTGTCAATCCGAATAAAAAAAGGGTGAGCCTTTCGACTCACCCGTATTTGGATTAGCTTACCACTTGAGGACCGCACCTGTATCGGCGCTGGTTGCCATGGCGGCGTATTTGGCCAGGCAGCCTTTGGTAATCCGCGGGGGCCGCGGGGTCCAGTGTTTTTTGCGTTCGGCCAGTTCGGCGTCGGAGATTTTGATATTGATTTTATTGGCGGGGATGTCGATTTCGACGATGTCGCCGTTTTTGAGCAGAGCGATGGGGCCGCCGACTGCGGCTTCGGGGCTGACATGGCCGATGCAGGCGCCGCGTGTGCCGCCGGAGAAGCGACCGTCGGTAATCAGGGCAACGGATTCACCCAGGCCCGCCCCCATGATGTAGCTGGTGGGGCTGAGCATTTCCTGCATGCCGGGGCCGCCTTTGGGGCCTTCGTAGCGGATGATGACCACGTCGCCGGCCTTGACTTTGCCGCCGAGGATGCCGTCGCAGGCTTCTTCCTGGCTGTCGAAGATGACGCAGGGGCCGGAGTGCTTGAGCATACCGGCGGCAACACCGGCGGATTTGACAACACAGCCGTTGGGGGCAAGATTGCCGCGAAGGATAGCCAGGCCGCCGGTTTTGGAATAGGCCTTGTCGAGGGTGTGGATGCAGTCGGGGTTTTTAATCTCGGCGGTTTTAATCCGCTCGCCGAGGGAGACGCCGGAGACGGTCATGCATTCCAGATTCAGCAGGCCCGGAATCTTGCTGATTTCCTTTAATATGGCACTGATTCCGCCGGCAGCATCGACATCTTCAATATGCCAACTGCTGGATGGGGAGACTTTGCAAATGTTGGGGACTTTGGCACTTATGGAATTAATTCTATCCAGATTATATTCAATTCCGGCTTCGTTGGCCAAGGCAAGGGTGTGCAGGACTGTGTTGGTGGAGCCGCCCATGGCCATATCGAGAGCAAAGGCATTGTCGATAGATTTTTGCGAGATTATAGCTGAGGGACGGATATCCTTTTTGACCAGTTCGATGATTTGGCGTCCGGCTTGTTTGTATAATTCCTGACGTTTTGGATCGACAGCCAGGATTGTTCCGTTGCCGGGCAAGGCCATACCGATGGCTTCGCACAGGCAGTTCATGCTGTTGGCAGTAAACATGCCGGAGCAGCTACCGGGAGTTGGGCAACCTGAACATTCGAGGTCTTTTAACTCGTCTTCGCTGATTTTCTTAGCATTATAGGCAGCGACACCCTCAAAAATTGTGATTAAATCGGCGGTTTTGCCGTTTTTGGACTTCCCTGCCGCCATGGGGCCGCCTGAAACGAACAGCGTCGGGATATCGAGGCGGACGGTCGCCATAAGCATACCGGGTATAATCTTGTCACAATTGGGGATACAAACCATACCGTCAAAGCAGTGAGCCCGAACCATGGCTTCTACGGCGTCGGCAATGATTTCCCGGCTTGCAAGGGAATATTTCATGCCGGTGTGGCCCATGGCAATCCCGTCGCAGATGGCAATGGTGTTGAATTCAAAGGGTACGCCGCCGGCGTCGCGGATGGCCTGTTTGACCACTTCGGCAACCTTATTGAGGTGGACATGGCCGGGGACAATCTCGCAAAAGCTGTTGGCTACCGCAATAAACGGCTTATTCATATCTGTATCTTTGAGGCCGCAAGCCCGTAACAAGCCCCGATGGGGCGCCCGCTGAAAACCGCTTTTTACTGTATCGCTGCGCATTGTATTACTCCATAAACGTAGTCTATCTTGCCTTTCGGCCCTGAAATGCCGAAAAGTGCGGGTATTATAACGCGATAGGGGTGTTAAAAAAACCTCTTTTTTGTGTTTTGGTGTTTTACTTCAAGGCGATATTGTGCCGATAGTTACTATACGTATGAATTGAGAATGCCGGTAAAAGAAGCCTTGTCAAGCAGGTCTAATCCAGCTATAATTTTTGGATTATCAGCGACACGGCACATTCAGGATCGGTTTGGGTTACGCTGGTTTGAACCGGTACGCAAAGCTGTATCCTGACCGGCCAAAAAGGCAACACAAGCACAGTCCAGATAAGGAGAAAAGTATGTCCCGGATGATGCAAGTATGTGTAATTTCAGCGGCAGCAGTCCTGATGTCAGGGCTGCATGGATGTTCGTCTTCGGTCAAAATGGCTTATACCCCCACTGTCGGACAGACCGCGGTCTATGAATCCAGCAGTGAGATGATCAAAGATTTTAAATTTGAACAGCCGACTTTGAATAAAAGCCGGGAAGAACAAACCAGTACGACTGTAACCGTCACATATGAGCAGACGATTGCCGAAATCCAGCCGGACGGTTCGGCGGTTGCGGATATTACCCTCAAGGCCGTGGCATGCAAGATGGTCAACAAGAACGAGGTGCGGTATGAGTTCAACAGTGCCGATGAGAAGTACAAAGGGGATGCATTGAATACGATTGTCGGCACCCGTTATCGGATCGCCATCAGCCCGGAGGGCAAGGTGACGGTGGTGGATGCGGCTGCGGCCAGAGCCGTGACTGTCAGCGGCGAGGGGCAGAAGATTGCTCAGAAGATCCTGACGGATGAAAGCATCAAAGAACGGCATCAATTGCCGCTGCCAGCCGGAGACAAGAACGTGATATCCGCCAAGAAGAGCTGGACCAGTGTGCAGCCGTCGCCTCCCGGTCTGCTGGCCCCCAAGACCTTTGAAAAGGTTTATACGGTCAGTGAAGTCAGCAAGGACAAAGTGGTCGTCACGATGACCGCCAAGGAAAGCCTGCAGAAACCGGCAGAGAATTCCTCTGGCGGGGCATCGAGTATGGGCATTTTTGCCAAGATGTTCGACAACCAGGATCAGTACACCGGTACGCTGGTGATGAATCCTGCCAACGGGACCGTATCGGAATACAACGAAACGCTGGTCAGCAGTTATGTTGCGCAGGAAAAGCCGCAAAATGCTCCGGAGGATGCAGCGCCGGATACTCTGCTGATGCAGCTGACCTACCGCATCAGCCTCAAACAAATCAACTAACCCCCAGCCTGTCCAGAGAAAGGATCCGGGATGGTTTTCGGAAGACAGCATGTAACCGGGCCGCTGTATGCGGTGATGGTCTGTATGACGGCAGTATTGACGGGATGTCATGGTCCTGTTCAGCGAGGCGAGAATCTGCTGATTGTGAATTTTGAGGAAGGCAAAGTCCTGCGCTACCAAATGACCTCCAGTCGGGACGTCACGATTGAACTGACCGGCTCGACCAGCGGCAGCAAACAGGGACAGTCGCAGAAAATGACCGAGTCGCTGGAACTGACGATGGCCTACAAGCCGGTCAAGGTCGATCCGTTCGGCCTGACGCGGATTGAATGCACATTTGAGGCCGTCAAGGTCAATCGCAGCTCGTTCAGCGGCCGCGGCACCACCAGCTCGGATGCGATGGAAAGCCTTCAGGGCAAGACCTTTACGCTGGAACTGTCGCCTAGCGGTCAAATCGAGGACTTCAGCCAACTGGAGCAATTACTGCTGGACACCGGCAAGGCGGCGTTTGATAGCGCACGCAATGACTTGCGAGTCAAGAATCCGGATATGATTTATGATTTTGTTGCTCTGCAATGGTATTTGTGGGATTCGATTTCGTCGGTGCCCAATCCGCTGGACGGTGTCAGGCCAGGGATGACCTGGACGAATACGCAGTTGATTGCCTGGCCGGTACCGATTCCGAATCCGCCCTGCCGGGTCACGACATTCAGACTGGATTCGATTGTCGAAGAAGACGGGCAAAAAAAGGCTCTTATCGCCAGCACTTATACACTCAGCAATAAAACCGTGGCGAACTTTCCCAAGCCCTATGAAGGCACATTCCAGATGCGCGGACTGTTTGGGTTTTTGCGGGATTATCAATTCCAGTCGCTGGAAGGGGAAGGCAAGCAGGTGTTTAACCTGAGCACGGGCACCGTGGAAAGCGATAGCCAGAAGTATCTGCTGAAGACCACCGCATCGTTTCTGCTGCCGCTGGGTGATTCCGTGCCGCAGGTGGCCATCGAGCAAACCCTGCGCATCCAGAAACTGGAACCGTAATCGGAGATGGAGGATATGATCGAACGCAACAACCTGTGGGCCCCATGGCGGATCAAATACATTCAGGGGCTGTCCCAGAAAAGTCCATGTTTTTTGTGTGATTATATCGCCTCGCCGCAGGATGATGCTCAGAATTTTGTGCTATGGCGGACCGCGGATGCCGTGGTGGTATTCAACCGCTTTCCGTATAACAACGGGCACCTTCTGATTGCCCCGACACGGCACATCGGGTCCATGGAGCTGGCGACGGAATCGGAACTGCTGTCGATGATGCGGCTGATTCGGGACAGTCAGAAGCTGCTGTCGGCGGCGATTCAGCCGCACGGGTTTAATGTGGGGATGAATTCGGGCCGGTGTGCGGGGGCGGGACTGCCCGACCACATGCACATTCACGTGGTGCCCCGCTGGAACGGAGACACCAATTTCATGCACGTGTGCAGTGATACGGATGTCATCAGCCAGAGCATGACCGATCTGTATGCCCTGCTGCTGGAACAAAGCCGTCAGCATCAATTACCCGTGGTCTAATATGTCATCTACGCTTGCCCCATACGCAGTTACCGAGCACAATAGCCGGGGCAGACAATTCCCGGAAAAGCCTCATCGATATCGTGCCGACTTTGAACGCGATCGGGACCGGATTATCCACTGTGCGGCGTTTCGGAGACTGGAGGGCAAAACACAGGTCTTTACCACCGGTCTGAATGATCAGTACCGGACCCGCATGACGCACAGCATCGAAGTCGCCCAGATCGGACGAACGATTGCGCGGGTGCTGAATCTCAATGAAAGCCTGACGGAGGCAATCTGTCTGGCCCATGATCTGGGACACAGTCCCTTCGGCCATGCGGGAGAAACGGTTCTCAACGAACTGACCGCCGATGTCGGGGGATTTGAGCACAACCGGCAATCGCTTCGGATTGTGGATTTTCTGGAGCATCCGTATCCGGCGTTTGCGGGATTAAATCTGATGCATGAAACCCGGGTGGCACTGGCCAAGCATCAAAGCCCGTATGACAACCCCGAAGGCTCCGCTGAATCGATCTGTCTGGAGGGACAGATTGCCGATGCTGCCGACCGGATCGCCTATAACTGCCATGATCTGGAAGACGGCCTGCGTTCACGGCTGCTGGATGAAAAGCAGCTCAGGGGGATTGTGTTGTATGAGGAAGCCTGCCGAACGGTTGGGGCCGGACAGATTGATGATCTCGTCATCCGGCGGACGCGGATTTCCAAGGCCATTCTGGATTACCTGGTCATTGACGCCATCGAGACCAGCAGTCAGCTGCTGGAAAAGCATCAGATCCAGTCTCTGAAAGACGTCTATGGCTGCCCGGTGCGGCTGATCGATTTGTCGGCGGAAGCGGAAACCAAACTGTGCGAGCTGGAACGGTTTCTCTATCAGAATCTGTATTCTCATCCGCAGATTGCCGGACAGGCACAGTCCATCCGCGTATGGCTGACCCGGCTGTTCGAGAAATACAGCGACAAGCCGGAACTGATGCCGCATTATTATCAGCATATGATTGCTGCGGAAGGATTAAAGCGGATTGTCTGCGATTATGTGTCGGGAATGACGGATCGTTATGCGATGAGTATGCAGGAGTGAACCGCCGAATGATGGATCACCATGAACCCGAATCTACTCTCCAGAGGCTTGCCGCCCGCCTGGAACAATGTTGCGGGTCTGCCGGCCTGAGACAGAGCCTGCAGGCGGTCCTTGTCCGCAGACTGATTGGCTGGCTGCAAACCGGTCGGATCGACCCTGAAACGGCCCGGTTTATTGACCAGCATCCGGGATGGTTTGCGGCCCATTTGCCTCTGCGTCTTCTGCCGGCCCGCTGGCATTGCTTTGTCTGTGATCCACGGCAATTGCCCCGGCATATCGAAAGTCGGCTTCGGCTGCTGGGTCGAGAGGTGATGGCAATGGCCGCATTGGCGTCGCCGCAGCCGAGCGGGTATCTCCATGTCCCTGTTGTCGTGGGACTGGTTTGGGCCTTTCTTATCGGCATGCATCAGATGCATTATCAACGGGTTGGGACAGTGCCCACCAGCAGTAATCTGTGGTACCTGAAAAGTCTGTGGGGGATTTCGGCCCCGCTGTTGTGCGGCGGATTGATCGCGGGATTTGGGGGAAGAATGCGATTCTTCAAGACAATTGGGCTGGGGATGCTGGGGGGCTTTGCTGCAGGAGTGCTTTACAGTATCGGAGCATTTTATCTGGAAAAGACCTGGCGTCAGGATTATATGCCGTCGCTGGCTGTACCGCTGGCAGTCCGGCTGCTTGTCTTTATCCCCCTGTCGGGATTGTCAGCGGCAATGTATGAGTATTTTCTGTTTGTTATGCGTTCCAAAGCGGGAAAGGATTCCTGATGAATCGATTATGGACAAGCTGTTTGGGACTGGGGCTGCTGCCGGGAGCACCGGGGACATGGGGATCGCTGCTGCCGGCGGTGGTTTTTATGGCGGCGGGGATTCTGTTGGGTCCGGCAGCGGCAATGTGGGCGATGGCGATTCTGCTTGCGGCAGGATGTGTCATTTCGGTAGTCTGTTCGCCTTGCGTGATTGCACAAACCGGACGCCCAGATCCGGGGCAGATTGTCAGCGATGAAGTCGCGGGGCAGGCCCTGGCATTGCTGCTGGCGCAGTGGATCGCACCGCTTGATTTCTGCTGGATGTCGGCGTTTCTGTTTGGTTTATTTCGGTTCTTCGATATCGTCAAACCCTGGCCGTGCAAAAAGCTGGAACAACTGCCGGCCGGCTGGGGAATCCTGGCCGATGACCTTGCGGCAGGGCTGTGGGCGGCGGGAGTGTGGATTGCCGGCCGAACCCTGGCTTACTGGAATGGTCTGCCGCAGGACGAAGCTGCGATGACGGTCGGGTCCACTATGCTTTTGGGAGCGGTGCAGGGATTGACAGAGTTCCTGCCGGTGTCATCGGAAGGGCATCTGGTTTTGTTCCAGCATTTGCTGCCGGGTATGGATGCGGAAAATCCACAGATGATTGTATTTGATCTGGCGCTGCATCTGGGAACGGTGCTATCTATTCTGGTGGTGTTCCGTAAAACCATCACCCGTTTTTTTGTCGGGCTTGTATCGTCGTTCACGTCCGGATTAAAGCCGGTAGAACTGGTCCAGAAAAAGGCCCCGGTGCGACTGACAATTCTGGGGATAATAGCGACTCTGGCAACCGGGATATTGTATGTCCTTTTTGATGATTTGCTGGAAGCGGGCCGCGGGATGTTTGGACTTGGATTCTGGTGGGTGGTATCGGCATTATTCCTGTTCGGGGCTGATTATCGTAAAGGCCATATCGGCCTGAAACGGTTTGGATTTGGGGCAGCGGTTCTGATTGGTCTGGCGCAGGGGCTGGCGATTTTGCCCAGCGTGTCCCGCAGCGGCTCGACCATCTGTACGGCCATGCTGCTGGGAATCCGGCCTCGATGGGCGGTGGAATTCAGCTTTTTGATTTCCATTCCGGCAATCCTGGGAGGGGCTGCGATTAAAGCAATTCAAAATATAGACTATCTGAATAGCGGCAATTTTCCGGTCGTGCCCACATTGGCGGGAATGATGGCATCCTGTCTCGTTGGGATATTCGCATTAAAGATATTGATTACCGTGTCACGGAAACGCAACTTAAAAATCTTCGCATTGTATTGCGTGATTCTGGCGATGATGACCTTTATATCGCTGTTGTAATATCCAGCTATTCTATGTCCGAAAATCTTAATAAAAACTAAAAACTTCCCTCTCTCCACGCGAATAAATCTTGTAAAAAAGCTTAATTTGTGAGAAAATGATGTGTTGATTGTGTGATTGTTTTTGGAGATAGAAAAATGACCAATAGTTTTGGGTCGTTTTGTGACGATTTTTATGTTGATTTATGCGTGAATACCCAGCTCGAGTTGCCTACTGAGCGGGATACGATCTTAAGTTTTTTCGAGCAGTTGCGTAAGCGATTTCCGAATATGGTTCACTTTTCCAAGCGGGACAACGGGGAGTTTTTGCTGGAAGAAGAGAGACAAGGTCAGAAATATCGCTGGGTCAGTCTCGAATCGGAACGGATTACCGCCGGGTGCGCCGAGCCAGAAAAGCTGGGGGAAGCCTATGCGCTGCATTGTGAGGTGCTGGAATTGATGCCCTATATGCTGGGGGTGACTGCGCTGGATGTGGATTCGATTGATGTCACCTTCACGATGGATTTTGATTATCAGGGCAACCATGATGAAGTGATTGCCGAGGCCCTGCTGGCAGGGTCGAGTTTTGGGTCGTTGTTTGAGATCGGCGGGGCCAAGACCATCGGCTGCAACCCGTCGGTGATAGTATCGCTCAGCGAGGACTTCCGTACCCAGGCCCGGATCGCCGTGGAATCCCGCACGAGTGTCTATGACATGAAAAACGAGAAATTCAAACAGGATGAGCCCATCAGCCTGTACTTTACCATACGCCGTTATCCCAATCCGGCGATGTCGGCGGAGCTGATTGAATCCTACCGCCAGCAGTGCAGGCTGGCGGAGCAATTGATGTTTGACCGGGTGCTGCCGTATTTTGTACAGCCTCTGGTCAGTGCAATTGCCCAGAGAAGATAACGGTTATTCAAGGAAGGACTGATTGATGGACATTGAAGCCCCTCTGAGCAAGTACCGTAAACACAATCTATTGATCATGATTGCCATTCTGGCAGGGGCGGCAGGGTTGTGTTATTACGACGGTAATTACAATCAGAAATTTATCCAGGAACACACCCTTGAGGATGGCCGTCCGAACAGCACGCTGTATTTCAACCAGAAGAGTCCTCCGTTCATGCTGCTTGCGGCGGCGGTGCTGGGCATTCGCCTGTGGATGATCAAAGACAGAAAAGTCGTCGCCGATGAGCAGGGGCTTCGGTATGAAAAAATATCCATTCGTTACGACCAGATTGAAAGTATTGACAAGACGCACTTTGGCACCAAAGGCTATTTCGTCCTAAATTACACTGACGGCGGCCAGAAAAAACAGCTTCGCCTCAGTGATCGGAGTTTTGATAACCTGCCGGCTGTGCTGGATCACCTTGTGGCAAAAATTACGTCATAATGATTCTTCCGCGGCGGCCCCAGGCCGCTTTGATGCTGTGCGTACTCACGGGGTAACGTTACCCCACGCAGCCGCGATGAGAATGCCTGTCGCTGGAAGCCGGCGGCTGAAAGCAGTTTAGTCGCGACGAACCGGGAAACTTCAAGTAGGAACAGTATAGATAAGGACAGACTGGATAGACAATGAATTTCTGTGTAGTAGGACTTCAGTGGGGAGACGAAGGCAAGGGTAAGGTGGTTGATATCCTTGCCGAGAATGCGGATATTGTGGTACGTTACGGCGGAGGGGCCAATGCGGGCCATACCGTCATCATTGGCGAGACCAAATTTGCCCTGCACCTGATGCCTTCGGGGGCGGTGCGGCCCAATACGACCTGTGTCATCGCCAACGGCGTGGTGGTGGATCCGGCGGTGCTCCTGGAGGAAATCGCAGGGCTTGAGGCGAAAGCTCTGAGCCTGAAAGGCCGACTGTGGATCAGTGCCTGTGCCCATGTGGTACTGGATTATCATAAACTGGAAGACCGTCTGCGGGAAGAAGCTCTGGGGGCCGGAAAAATCGGCACCACGGCCCGCGGCATCGGCCCCTGCTATGCCGACAAGACGGGACGAAGTTTTGCCGTGCGGATGGGGGATTTGCTGGATATGCCCACCCTGAAACACAAGCTTGAGCATATTGTTGCGTACAAAAATAAACTGTTTTCGGCATTGTACAACGCGGCACCGATTTCCTGCGACGAGATTTATCAGAAATGCCTGGACTACAGCACGAAACTCGGGCCTTATATTTGCAATACGACCGAATTGCTGCACAAAGCCCTGGATGAAAAGAAAACCATTCTGTTTGAAGGTGCTCAGGGGTCACTGCTGGATATCGATCATGGCACGTTCCCCTTTGTAACCAGTTCCAATGCCAGCGCACTGGGGCTGGGTCCAGGCTGCGGTGTACCGCCGCAGCAGATTCAGCGATTTATCGGTGTGGTGAAGGCTTATACCACTCGTGTCGGCAGCGGGCCATTTCCGTCCGAGCAGGACAACGCCATCGGCCAGCGTATTCGTGACAAAGGTCATGAATACGGTACCACCACCGGGCGGCCTCGCCGCTGCGGCTGGTTCGACGCGGTTGCGGTACGGTATTCGGCGGCCATCAGCGGGATTACCGAAATCGCCATGATGCATCTGGATACCCTGGCGGGGATTGAAGAACTGAAAATCTGTGATGCCTATGAGATTGACGGCAAGACGACCGACTTTTTTCCGGCGGATTCCAATCAATTAGCCAGGGCGAAGTGCGTCTATCAGACGGTGCCGGGCTGGAAGGAGGATTTAAGCGGCATCAGTCGCTTTGAAGACCTGCCCCAGACAGCACAGAATTACGTCAAAACGGTTGAGAACATTATCCGGGTGCCGATCAAGATGATCGGCGTCGGCCCACGACGGACCCAGGTTATCTATCGGTAAACACTGTGAATCACGACTTTCAAAGCAAAAAAGAACGCGCTGCCAAACGCCTCGGGCTGGAGCCTGCAGGAATTCCACGTCATATCGCCATCATCATGGACGGAAACGGGCGCTGGGCTACCGAGCGTAATCTGCCGCGTTTTCGCGGGCATGAACAGGGCGCCAAAGTAGTGCAAACCATCGCCCAATATTGTGTGGATAATGGGGTGGAGTATCTGACACTGTATTCGTTTAGTATGCAGAACTGGAAACGTCCCAAAGAAGAGGTCGATTTCCTGATGCATCTTTATGTGATTTATCTGGAAGCAATCCGCCCTCAGTTGATGGAAAATAATACCCGGCTGATTCATCTGGGCCGGCGCGATATGCTGCCTCAGAGGGTTCTGGATGCGCTTGATGAAACGATGCGAATCACCGGCACGAACACCGGCCTGACCATCGGGCTGGCACTGAACTATGCCTCACAGACCGAGATTGCAGATGCTGCCGCAAGTCTGGCCCGGGAATGCCTGGCGGGACAATTGAAGCCTGAAGCCATCGATGAAAAGGTGTTTGCCGGACATCTTTATACGGCGGGCTGGCCGGAAGTGGATTTGTGTATTCGGACCAGCGGTGAGATGCGTATCAGCAATTTTCTGCTGTGGCAGATGGCCTATTCGGAATTTTATGTTACCCCGACCTACTGGCCGGATTTTACCGATGAGCTGATGGATAAAGCGATCATTGATTATTCCCGGCGCAGCCGGCGATTCGGCGACATCAAGCCCGCCAAGACTCTGTAGCCCCTCACTGCCATGCTGAAATACCGTCTTATTTTTGGAACATTGATGACCGGCCTGTTTGTCGGGCTGATTCTGTTGGATGCCTGGCTGGATGGCTCCTGGCAGGCGATCGGCTCGCCAGCGCCGGTTCAGGCGACCATTTTATGCGGATTGCTCGCTCTGATTGCCATTCCGGCCCAGCTTGAACTGGGCCAATTAGCTCAACAAAATGGAGCCGTGATATTTACGCCGATCGCCCTGCCGGCGACGATATTGATGGCCTTGACATTTTACCTGAAACAATTTGAAATATTTTCTACCCATATTTATACCTATTATATACTCCTTTTGCTTTCCGCAGTGGTCTTGCTCAGTTTCCTGACCCAGGGGGTCCGTTTTGGGGTCCAGGGAGTACTAAAAAATTGCTCGGCAACCGTGTTTTCGGTCCTCTATCTGGGGTTATTGTGCAGCTTTGTGCCGGCGATCCGCATTCGCTATGGGGTGTGGGCATTCCTGATGTTCATTTTTACCGTAAAGTGTTCTGACATAGGGGCTTACACTTCAGGCAGACTGTTTGGCAAGCACAAAATGGCACCCTCGATTTCGCCGGGCAAGACCTGGGAGGGTCTGGGGGGGGCAATTGTGTTTGCTGCGGCAACAGGCTTCTGTTTTTCGTATTTTTGTGGTATAATGTCATCCTGGGCTGGGCTTTTGTTTGGGTCCCTTTTTGCCGTTCTTGGGCAAATGGGCGATTTGGCTGAATCGATGCTCAAACGAGATGCCACGGTCAAAGATTCCGCAAGCCTGATACCGGGCTTCGGTGGAGTTCTGGACGTGATCGATTCACCGCTGGCGACCGCACCGGCGGCGTTCGTTTATTTCTGGTTATGCTGCGGCATCTAAGGATTCAGGTTGGAAATACATATAGAATTGGAATCGCAGGCACAACGGCTTGAATTGTTCGGGCCGGCGGATATTCATTTGCGTCTGCTGAAAAATAATCTCAATATCCAAATCACTGCCCGCAACGGCAGCATCATCCTGACCGGGGAGCCGGAGAATGTCCGTCGTGCTGCGGAAATTATCGACCGGATGCAGAAACAGATTCTGCAGCGCAGACAGCTGAATGAAAACGATGTCCGGGAATTCCTGGCGCATTCGATTATGACCAAGGCCCGGGCTGAACGCAACGATGTCATCGAAGTGTATTCCCACAAAGGGATTATCGAGCCTTTTACCGCCGGGCAATACCGTTATATTGAAACGATGCTGAAAAACGATATGACCTTCTGCATCGGACCTGCCGGGACGGGCAAGACGTATCTTGCGGTGGCCGTGGCAGTGTCGATGCTCAAGAAAAAACAAATCCGCAAGATCGTTCTGGCTCGCCCTGCGGTCGAAGCGGGGGAACGGCTCGGGTTTCTGCCCGGCGATTTGCAGGCCAAGGTCAATCCGTATCTGCGTCCCCTGTTTGACAGTCTGGAAGACATGATGGAATTCGGCCAGATGCGCAAATTCATGGAAATGGATATTATCGAGGTGATTCCGCTGGCTTTTATGCGGGGCCGCACACTCAATGAGGCGGTCGTGATCTGCGACGAAGCTCAGAACACCACGCCCTCTCAGATGCTGATGTTTCTGACCCGGCTGGGCCGCGGCTCCAAGATGATCATCACCGGCGATACCACCCAGACTGATCTGGAAAAAGGGCAGATCAGCGGCCTGCTTGATGCCACCAGAAAATTGCAGGGTGTTTCGGGAATCGGATTTGTGGAACTGGAACGGGCCGACATTGTACGTCATCATCTGGTACATCGTATTGTCCAGGCCTATGACCAGACCAAAAAAGACTCTTAACAGGCCAAGACGTGTTTTTTCTGAAGAAAAAAATCAGCGCCAGGCGACAGCAGGTTCGCAATACGATAGCGGCCGAGCGTCTCGGACGGTTCAGTGCCTTTGTCAATGGACCCTATCCGGCCGCGATCGGGGTTTTGCTGCTGTTTATGGCGGGATCAGTCTATCTGCTTGGACTGGACACCAAAGACAAGACCGTGTTCACGGTGTTGTTCTCGAGTTTTAAGCCTGTGGGGGAACTGGCGGCACTGGCAGTCATTGTTGTATTGATCTGTCTGGCAGCGGCGGTTTATATCAAGCACTATCAGCCCCGCATCATCGGACGCAAATCCCGCTGTCTGAACCTGGCGATTCTGCTGTGGCTGCTGCTGGCGCTGACGCGCATCGGGTCGATGTATCCGGAATGGGAATATCTGGCCACGGGCACGGTTATCACCGCAGCCATGATTATGACCATCGTCTATAATCAGCGTTTTGCGATGGGCATCAGTCTGTTTTATTCCATTCTGGCCTGTTTTGCCGTGGGACGGATTGCGACCGTGGAATTGTTTTTAACGATGATGTCCGGTGCCACCGTCTGCTGTTTCAGCCTTCGGGAAATCCGCACCCGCATGAAACTGGTCCAGGTGTCTGCGACGGCGGCCTTGATTGTCTTTATTATCGCCGCCGCCATGCAGACCATTCAGGTTCCTCTTGAGGAGATGATCAAGGAGCGAACCACTGGCGAGATTTTGCGGAAAATACTAAAACCCGCCTTTTCGGCTGCCGCAGTGACAATTGCGGTGGGAGTCGTCATTCAGGCCTTTTTGCCGGTGATCGAGCGGGTGTTTAAAATTGCAACCAGCATGACGCTGATGGAATACAGTGATGCCAACCAGCCGCTGCTGAAAAAACTGGCGATGGAAGCGCCGGGGACTTTCAGTCATTGTCTGCTGATCGGGTCGATGGCAGAACATGCTGCCGAGGCCATCGGCGCCAACGGTCTGCTGTGCCGGGTGGGGTCCTATTATCATGATATCGGCAAAATCAACAAGCCCGGCTATTTCGTCGAAAACCAGATCGGTTCGGTCAGCCGGCATGAACAGCTTTCGCCGGCCATGAGCCAACTGGTCATCGTCGGCCATGTCAAAGACGGGATTGAAATCGCCCGCGAATACGGGCTGCCGTCGGTTTTGCGGCAATTTATCGAAAGTCATCACGGCACAACGCTGATGGAATATTTCTATAACGAAGCCAAAAAACGTCAGGATGAAAAGATGTCGCCGGTGTCCGAGGCTGAATTCCGCTACCCCGGTCCCAAGCCCCGGACGCGGGAATCGGCGATTGTGATGCTGGCAGATGCAGCAGAAAGTGCCTGTCGCAGTATGACTGAGCCCACGCCGACGAAGATTGAATCGCTGGTGCATGCGATTGCGATGAAACGACTGCAGGACGGACAGTTCGACGAGTGCGATCTGACGTTGAAAGAGCTCAGCCGAATCGAAGCGGCCCTGGCTAAATCACTGGCAGCTCATCATCACAGCAGGGTCGCCTATCCCAAATCAAACGGCTCCGAGGAGGGTATGCCTCGCCCCGCAGCGGTGACAGGCATTCCGCAGGTACAATGAAAACACAACGCACATCCATTTCAGTACAACTGGACTGTCGGGTTCCCTGTTCGGACTTCAATCCGGCCCGCTTCCGACGGCTGGCCCGAGAGGTATGCAGGCGTTTTGGTGCCGTCCCGGCCCGGGTTTCGGTCAGCATTGTGGACGACGAACAGATTCAATTGCTGCACAAACGGTTTTTTCATACGGCTAAAACCACCGATGTCATCAGCTTTGACTTGACGGATGAGGCGGATTCTATCCGTGATTTTGACATTATTATCAATATTGAGCAGGCCCGCCGCCAGGCTGAGCAACGCAACCATTCGACGGAGGCGGAGCTGTCTTTATATCTGGTCCATGGTCTGCTGCACCAGCTGGGATTTGATGATCTTCAACCCGATCAGGCACGTCGGATGCATCAGGAGGAAGACCGTATCCTGCAGGATGCCGGATATGGCAAGGTCTATGATTCGCCAAGGAAAGGATAAACCATCGTGGACAATACAACACTGACGATTGTTTTAATCAGTCTGCTGACGATGCTGTCGCTGTTTTTTTCGCTGCATTCGCTGGCGTTGCGCGGGATGAGCAAGGTCAAGCTGCACGATGCGTTTCGTGCAGCGGGGAAGGAGGCCCATTTCGAGCGGTTTTATCAGCAAAGCGAGGCGATCAATCTGACCTGTGGTTTTTTCCGGCTGCTGGCCAATACCGGCATCATCCTGGGTCTGACGCATCTGTTTGCTGACCGCCATTATCTGGTCACGCTGATTGTCAGCATGGTGCTGATCGAGACCTTTGCACTGGCAATTCCTCATTCCTGGTCCAAGCACGCAGGCAAATCCATTTTGCCGCGGACATACCCCTTGATGGCCTTTATCCTGATCCTGATGAAGCCGATTCTGCAGATTTTTGTCTGGCATGATCGCCTGGTACGGCGACTGGCGGGGGCACCGGATCGGCCTACCGATGAAATCATGGAAGAACAGCTGCTCAGTGCCGTCGAACAGGGAAAACTCGAAGGCGTCGTGGACGATGAAGAGATGGACATGATTGAAAATGTCCTGGAACTGGACGAAACGACTGCCGAACAGATTATGACACCGCGGACCGACCTGATTGCCCTGCCTTCCAATACGGATTTGCCCACGCTTGTCAAAACCATTTCACGCGCAGGACACTCCCGGATTCCGATTTACGAAGGGACCATCGACAATATCGTCGGGGTGTTGTATGTCCGGGATCTGCTATCGGAAATCGGCAGCAACCCGAGTGACTTCAATCTTCGCAAGAAAATGCGTTCCGTCTATTTTGTGCCGGAGACCAAACCGCTGCGTGATCTGCTGCATGAATTCAAAAAACAGAAACTGCATATCGCAGTGGTCCTGGATGAATACGGCGGCACAGCAGGCATCGTCACCATCGAAGACATTCTTGAACAGCTTGTCGGAGATATCGAGGATGAGTACGATACCGACCAGACCGAAGCCTTCAAGACCATCAGCGACACGATTACCGAGGTCGATGCGCGGATGTATATCGATGATGTCAATAGTCAGCTGCATATCGCCCTGCCGGACGAGGAAGACTATGACACCCTGGGAGGCTTTGTCTTTTCGCATCTGGGCTTCATTCCCAAGACGGGACAGACGTTTGATTATCAGGGACTGCGTTTCACCATTACTGCCGCCGAGCCGCGAAGTGTGCGCCGCGTGCGCATTGAAAAACTCCCCCCTCAGGCTCAGGACAAAACATAAGGAGACCCGGCCATGCTTGAAAAAGATCAGGCCATCTGTCTGCGGGCCGTCAATTATTCCGATACCTCGCAGGTGGTAACCCTGTTGACCCGCGAGCACGGTAAAATTGCCTGTATGGCCAAAGGCTCCAAACGCCCGAAATCGGCCATGGACGGAGCCATTGAGCCTTTTTCATTCGGACCGGCGGTATTTTCAGCTCCCAAAGAAGACGGCCTGACCACCCTGAGTGAATTCTCCCAGCAATTGCGGTTTCGTCCGCTGCGGCAGAATCTGTTTGCCCTGAACTGCGGGCTGCTGGCGGCGGAATTGATCGAGTCGCTAACCGATATGAACGATCCGCATCCACAGCTGTTTGATGCCTTTTTGCATTTTCTGGATTTGGTGCAGAGCGTTTCACAGACTGCGGCTCAATTGGCACATATGATCGCCTTTGAAATGACTCTGCTGCAGGAAATCGGCATCAGCCCGGTGACAGACCGCTGTGCCAATTGTTCAGATGCATTCGGCAGCCGATGGAAATACGCCTATTTTTCCAGCGAAGCCAAGGGCTTACTTTGTCCGGGATGTGAAAATGCGTTTGTGGAAAAAATCCGGCTGGATATTCATGCCGCTGCAGCATTATTCGAACCGCAGCGGCTTTGCAAAACATCCGAGGCACTGCTGCGTCAGATCCAGAATGCCCTGCTGCATCATTTCGCGCAACTGCTTCATCGCCCGCCCAGGCTGGCCCCGTGGTTTTTGTCCTCATGACCTTACTGCTGTTCAAATAATTCCGGCTGGGTGGATGATGTGTCTTTTTTCGATTGCGGCATGGCCAGCCCCAGGTGGTCGCAGGCGGCACGGGTGATTTCCCGTCCGCGTCTGGTTCGACGGACAAAACCAATCTGCAGCAGATACGGCTCAACGACATCTTCCAGCGTGTCGCGTTCTTCACCGAGCGTGGCTGCAATGGCCTCAATTCCGGCCGGCCCGCCGTCATAGACCTGAATCAGTGCCTTCATAAAGGCCCGATCCAGATCGTCGAGTCCCAGATGGTCTATTCGCTCCATCGCCAGTGAATTATCGACAATATCCTGCGTCAATTTGCCGGTCCCTTTGACCTGGGCATAATCCCGCACCCGTTTGAGCAGGCGGTTGGCAATTCGCGGCGTCCCCCGGCTGCGGGCGGCAATCCGCTCAAGCGTGCCATCCTCGAACGCCAGTTCCAGGAGTTTGGCCGACCGCCGCAGAATCGACGTCAATTGATCAATCGAGTAAAACTCCAGATGATACAGCATCCCGAACCGACTGCGCAGGGGAGCGCTGAGCAACCCCGCCCGCGTTGTCGCCCCGATGAGCGTAAATCGCTTCAAGGGAAAATTGATCGTCTTGGCATGCAGACCGCTATCGACGGTAAAATCGACCTTGAAATCCTCCATCGCCGGATAGATGAATTCTTCCACGGGAGCACTGAGCCGATGAATCTCATCGATAAACAGGATGTCCCCGGTGTTGATATTGCTCAACAGCCCCATCACATCACCCTGCTTGGTCAGCGATGGGCCGGAGGAAACACGGATGGCCGCGTTCATCTCGTTGGCAATGACATTGGCCAGCGTGGTTTTGCCCAGACCCGGCGGGCCGTAAAACAGAATATGCTCCAGCGGCTCACCTCGCTGCCGGGCTGCCGCAATGGCAATCGACAGCTTTTCCACAACATTGCTCTGTCCGACAATTTCCGTCAGCCGTTTGGGACGCAAGGCGGTATTGAACTGCTCTTCCCGGTCTCCACCGCTGTTGGCACTGATAACACGATCTATCGCCATGCTGTTCTCTGCAAAATACTGTTGGCCATTATTTATACCTCAATCCCCTGTTTGACCCGGTAGACCAGCGGGACCAACTGCTCGGCGGTCTTGACCTCCGGATGCCGTCGGCAGGTCAGCTCAATGAGTTCCATGGCCTCGGCCCGTTTTTCACCCCAGGCGATCAAAATCTCCAGTGCCTCGGTCTGGAATGTCGCAAATGCCGCGGAGGGACGGCCTTCGGCCTGGGCCTCGACGGCAAACGCGGTCAATTTGCCTTTTAGCTCGGCAATCATCATCTGGGCCATCTTTTTGCCCACGCCGGGCAGTGTAGCCAGCATCTTCTCGTCGCCGGATTCAATCGCGGCGGCAATCCGTTCAATCGGCATCGCCAGGGACTTCAATCCCTTCTTGATGCCCATGCCCTTGACGCTGGTATAGACATCGAAGAAATCCCGGTCTTCTTTCGTCAGAAACCCCACCATCCGCGGCACGAGATTCCCTCCGCCCAGGGTGCCTTCGTAATACTCCATCGTGCACAGCGTCACCGTTGAGCCGACCTGGCCGCTGAGGCGACTGACCGCATAGCCGGGCAGCATCAGCTCATAGCACACCGCCCCGACCTGAACCCAGCAGGAGTCTTCATCCAAACTTATCAACTTGCCTTCAATTTGTACGATCATATTAATTTCTTTTCATTAATACAGCACAGGGCCGCGGCGATGGCATCTGCGACATCAGCAGGTTCGGGCAGGGCCGCCAACCCCAGGACCGACTGGATCGCCCGCTGCATCTGAAGTTTCCCCGCGTGGCCGTTTCCGGTCAGCGATTTTTTAATCCGTGTGGCTGAAAAACTTTGTACCTGGGCCTCCCTTGCACCGGCCTGCTGGAGCAGGACACCACGGGCATGGCCCATCAAAATCGCCGTGCGCGGATGCTGATAATGCGAATACAACTGCTCGACGGCCACGATGGCCGGCCGGTATTTTTCCAGGACTGTCTGCATATCTTCAGCAAGCTGACAGAGCCGCTGTTCCAGGCGTTTTTTACCGTCAGTGCGGAACACCCCCGCTTCCAGCAAGGTCGTCCGCAACAACTCCGCCTTGATGACCGCATAGCCGCACACCTGCAAACCGGGGTCAATTCCTACGACAATCATACATTGAGACCACCTTTGGAGTCCAGGGACCCAAATTTATTTCCGTCGCCAGGTGGTTACGCCGCCGGGCTTGTCTTCCAGAATGATGCCGCGGGCTTCGAGGTCTTTGCGAATCGCATCGGATGTCGCAAAGTCTTTATTCTTTCGGGCTTCCATCCGCTTTTGTATCATCTGGCCAATCAAGAAATCCAGCAGGTCGTTATCCGCCCCTGCCGCCTGCGGATATTGGGCCGGCACAATTCCCAGCACATCCCCGCCCAGACGACGGAACTGGTCGTCCACGGCCTTGAGTGTCGCGGCAGCGACCTTCGGGTTTTCCTGCAGGCGATTGCTGATTTTGACCATCTCAAACAATACCGATATGGCAATGGCCGTATTAAAATCGTCGTTCATCGCGTCTTCAAACTTTGATTTTGCCGCATCCAGCTCCGCCAGCACAGAGGCATCGGCATCTCCGGCCGGGGCGGAATTCATTTTATTGCGAAGTCCCTGCACGGCCGCGGCAATCCGGTCATAACCACTCTGGGCTGCCGACAGTGCCGCATCCGAGAAATCAATCGTCATCCGGTAATGACTGTTCAAAATCAACTGTCGCACCGCCAGCGGCTCATACGCCCGGCTCAGGGCGGGGTGCTGACCCGTAAACAACTGGTCCAGCGTAATAAAATTGCCCAGGCTCTTGCCCATCTTCTGGCCATTGACCGTTACCATATTATTGTGCAGCCAGTATTTGACAAAGGGCACGCCGTTGGCCGCCTCGGACTGGGCGATTTCGCATTCATGATGGGGGAACTGATTTTCCAGTCCGCCGCCGTGAATATCGATGGTGGCACCAAGGTATTTCATGCTCATTACCGAGCATTCCAGATGCCAGCCGGGATAACCTTTTCCCCAGGGACTGTTCCACTGCATGATATGATTGGGTTCGGCCTTCTTCCAGAGGGCAAAATCCGCAGCGTTGCGTTTTTCCTGATTGATCTCAATGCGTGCCCCCGCCTGCATTTGCTCGAGATTGCGGCCGGACAGCTTGCCGTAGCCGGGCCACCTGGTCACATCAAAATAGACCGAGCCGTTGACTTCATACGCGACACCTTTGTCAATCAAGGTCTGGACCAGCTCAATCTGTTCGGGAATATGTCCGGTGGCACGAGGGCTGATATCGGGCCGCAGACAATTGAGCTTATCCATATCGCGAAAATACATCCACGTGTAATATTCCGCAATCGCCATTGGATGTTTGGCTTCTTTTCGGGCCTGCTTGGCAATCTTGTCTTCCCCCGCATCGGCATCGTCGGTCAGATGGCCCACATCGGTGATATTCTGTACATACGTCACCGCGTAGCCCAGATACCGCAGCCAGCGGGCGATGACGTCAAAGCTGACATAACTTTTGCCGTGCCCCAGGTGCGGCGGGCCATACACCGTCGGGCCGCAGACATACATCCCCACCTTACCCGGGGTGAGCGGCACAAATGCTTCGGTCTTTCGCGTCAACGTATTATATACCTGCAATCCCATACTGTTCTTATCCCACTTGAACCCGTAAATCCATCACGGCGATTTTATTTGACTTTTCGTCGGAGCATCGTAATCGCCGTCGCAGCAATCGCCCGGCATTCTCCGACAGCATCCAGGCCCTCGTTGGTCTTGGCCTTGATGTTGACATTGGCAAAATCCATCTCCAGCAGTTCGGCAATGCGGCGCTTCATCTGACCGCGATACGGCCCGAGTTTGGGCAACTGGGCATGGACAATCAAATCCACATTCACGATTTCCCAACCCTGCTGGCTGACCTTCCGGACGACCTGCTTGAGCAGTTCGGCACTGTCGGCGTCTTTCCACTGCGGGTCGGTATCCGGAAACATCATCCCGATATCCCCCAGCCCCGCCGCACCCAGAATTGCATCCGTCACGGCATGCAGTACGGCATCGCCGTCGCTGTGGCCCAGCAGCCCCAGCTCAAACGGAATCTCGATACCGCCCAACACCAGTTTTCGCTCCGGGACCAGCCGATGAATGTCGGTCCCAATCCCACTGCGATAGTCATACTGAGGCTGAATCACAGAATCCCTTTCGTACTCGGAATGTCCTGGCCGACGACTTTGACCGCTGCGGCGAGGGACTGGCCCAGGGCCTTGAAAATGGCTTCGGCGATATGGTGGCTGTTGGTGCCATAGGGCACATCCACATGCAGGTTGAATTTGCCCGCCGTGGAAAAGGCCCGCAGAAATTCTTCCACACACTCCACATCAAAATCGCCAATTTTGTGTGTATGATACGTCACCCGATACACCAGATAAGGCCTGCCGGACAAATCCACCGTCACCTGGGCCTTGGCGTCTTCCATCGGCACGACACTGTCACCAAACCGCACAATGCCTTTTTTGTCGCCCAGTGCATCGCACAGGGCCTGTCCCAGACAGATTGCCACATCTTCGACGGTATGATGTGCATCCACGTGCAGGTCGCCTTTGGCCCGCAGGGTCAAATCCATCTTGCCGTGCTTGGCCAGATGGCTGAGCATATGGTCAAAAAAACCAATCCCCGTATCAACCTGATACTGGCCCCTGCCGTCGAGATTCAGGTTCAGGGCAATATCCGTCTCGGTTGTTTTACGTTCTATTTTGGCATTTCTATTCATTGTCATCGTTCCAATTTATCTGAACGGTCAGCCGTTGCCGTCATCAATCATACACGTCCCTATTCGGCGATACCACGGAACATCGTTTCAACATCCGCACGTGCGGCAGCAGAGGTCATTTTATCGAGTGCTTGCCAACCCTTTTGGGGACTTGCCTTGACCTGCGATTCCAACAGGGCCGGCCCAGCCGTGCAACCAAAACAAACCAGCCAAAACGCCACCCCGACTAGAATACGCACAGGCCATCCCCTCAGGCTGCTCATGGATTACTCCCTGCTCAGAATCTCCCTGAGTGCTCCCAGCAATTGATCGTTTTGCTCCGGTGTACCAATCGTAATCCGCAATTTATCTTCCAGGCCGGGCAGCTTGAAATACCGCACGTAGATATCCCGCTCGGCCAGCAGCTTGAATACCTTTTCCGCCGGCGCCTGAATCGACTGAGCCAGGACAAAATTGGTCGCACTATCCGGCACAGCAAATTCCAGCTTCCGCAATTCTCCAATTACCCGCGCCCGCTCTGCGATCACTTTGGCAACACAATCCTTGTGGTAAGCCTGATCCCGCAGGGCCGCGGCGGCGGCAGTAATCGCAACCGCATCCATATTGTACGAATCCTTGACCTTGACCAGCCCTTCAATCAGAGCCGGCTGAGCAAATCCAAGCCCGGCCCGCATTCCGGCCAGCGAATAGCCCTTGCTCATCGACCGCAACACGATGACATTGGCAAAATCCCGCACCAGCCGCAGGCAATTGTCTTGTGCAAAATCCACATACGCCTCATCGACCAGCAAAATACCTTCCAGCCGGCTGGCCAGTTCGGCAATCTTATCCACCGCTGTAAAATCGCAGGTCGGGGCATTTGGGTTGCAGATGATGGTAAATGGGGCATTAATGCGAGCCAGTTCCTCCAGACTATCTTTATTCCGGTCAATCTGGATCGCCCGGCAATCCTGCAGCTTAGCCAGCACCGGATACAACGAATAGGTCGGCTCGGCCCATGCCGCCGGGCGGTCCGCATCGCAGAACGCCCGAAAGGCATAATTGAGCAACTCGTCACCCCCGTTGACACAGAGGATATGGTCCTCCGGCAGGTCAAAGACCTCAGATGCCGCCTGGCGAAAGGCCCCGCCCATGGGGTCGGGGTAGCGTCGGAGCTGAAAATCGCTGATTCCCCGAATGGCCTCAAGTACTTTGGGGGACGGGGGATATGGATTTTCGTTGGTGTTGAGTTTGACTGCATCCGGATTTTTCGGCTGAAAACCCGGCGTGTAGCCTTCCATCTTCTCGATTGTCTCTCTAAAATATCCCATATTCTATATCCATTTAAACCTCTGAATTATACGCAAAAAACACAGAAAAATAAACCTTTGATTTCCCAGATTTTTCGCAGATTAAAAGCAGGTCTCCCTGTCGCCTGAAACCTTGCCAACAGGTCAAACAAATCGGCATATTGTCGATTCGGGTTGACAAAAGCGGCCGGAAACGGGTATAGTTTCTATTATTGTAGGGGCAAGATGTGTAAAATGAAGGGGTTGCTGTTCTAAAATGGTTCAGCAGCAATTCCGATTTATTCATTTGGATGAAGGAGTATTTTATGGACACTGCATTAGCATCACGGAAAATTCCGGTTTGGGTGAAACTCTGTGAGTGGATTGGTCTGGCATGTCTGGGGCAGTTTTTGATCGTTGCGATTATCGGCGTTCTCCGCGGGTATTCGGTTCAAAGTCATACTCCATTGTATGTGATGCTGGGCGGATCCATCCTAATGATGATTGGACATGTAGTAAGAAACTTTTCGTTTAGTGAAGAAATACCCCAGATGACATGGAAGCAGGTTCTATTTTCTTACTGGACGTTCTATCTCGTTTTCTTTTGCTTTTGGGTCAACATCATGCCGGGGCTCACGCAGGGCCGCTATCGGAACCAGGGGGATGAATTTTACAAGCAGAAAAACTATCCGGCCGCGATTGCCCTGTATCAAAAAGAAGTGGATGCCTGGTATCTGCGGCTGCGGTATAATTCTCACGAGGATAACTGTCTATTTGGGATTGCCCAGTCGTATTGTCAATTGGAGAATTTTGAACAAGCTCGTCAAACGTATCAGCGGCTGTATAAAATGGCCCGAGGTTATTACAAAGAGCGAAGCCAAACCGAACTGGCTGAACTGGACAGCGAGCTGAAAAATATCGCCGAACTGGAAAAACAACTGGCCGATGCGGCGGATGATAATCAAAAAGCCCAAATCCTGTTTGACATGGCATTTGCCTATCGCAGGATTGAATGCAGCCAAAAAGCAAACGAGCTATGCGCCCTAATCCAGACGCTGAACACCACCGAAATCTGGAAACAAACAGCCCAAAAACTCGCCACCACTTGCCTTTAGAAATAAACTGAATCGCGGCAGGTCAGGCTCAGGCTTACTTGCCGCAATAATCTATCAGGCGGGCGATTTCGCTGCGCAAATCGTGCCGCTTGACAATCATATCGATAAATCCATGTTCCAGAAGAAATTCCGAACGCTGGAAGCCTTCGGGAAGCTCGATTTTAATGGTCTGCTGAATCACCCGCGGCCCGGCAAAGCCAATCAGGGCATTGGGTTCGGCAATGATAATATCCCCCAGCATCGCAAAGCTGGCCGCCACGCCGCCGGTGGTCGGGTCGCTGAGCAGTGAAATATACAGACCGCCCTTTTCATCCAGCCGGGCCAGTGCGGCACTGGTTTTGGCCATCTGCGACAGCGAGACCAGCCCTTCGTGCATTCGCGCCCCGCCCGAACACGATACCACGACAAACGGGAGGCCTTCTTCAATGGCGATATCCACCCCGCGGCAGAATTTCTCGCCGACGACCATGCCCATCGAGCCGCCCAGAAAATTAAAATCCATCACCGCCAGCACCACCCCGCGGCCTTTGATAAAGGTCTTGCCCACCAGGATCGCCTCATGTGTGGCGGTTTTGGACGGATCAAACCCGATGCGGTCTTTATAGGATTTATCGCCCCAGGTAAAGCCCAGCGGGTCGCTGCTGCCCAGGTTGGCTCCAATCTCTTCAAAGGTTCCCTCGTCGGCAAGCTGGCGTACCCGGGTCGGTCCATCCACACGGAAATGACAGCCGCAATCCGGACACACGTTGAGATTTTCCTCCACGGTCTTGCGGTACAGCATCTGCTGACAGGAGGAGCAGGCCATCCAGAGGCCGGCCGGCATCTCTTTACGCGGTTTCAGTGAAAATCCATTCCACCCTGCTTTTTTATTTTTTGCCATACTCGTTTTACTATGAACTATGATTTTCTATTTACTGCGCTTAGCAGTGAGTTCATCGCTGCCGCACGGTCGGGCTGTCCAAAAATGGCGTTGCCCGCCACAAACGTATCAGCGCCGTAATCGCGTGCCTTGACAATCGTATCGGCATAAATGCCGCCATCGACTTCAATTCGCACATTCGGCCCGACAACCTCCCGCACACGCCGGCATTTCTGAGCCGCCTCGTCCATGAATGCCTGTGCTCCGAAGCCGGGATTGACCGTCATCACCAGCACCATATCGCATAGCGGGGCGACTTTTTCAATCGCCCTGACCTCGGTCGCCGGGTTCAGCGTGATGCCAACCTGGGCACCCAGGCCGCGAAGGGTCTTAACAAACTCTTCGGGCTGCTTGACGGTTTCAATATGAAACGTAATCAAATCCGCACCCGCCTTGATAAAGGCCTCGGCATAACGCTGGGGCTCGCTAATCATCAGGTGCGTATCGAGAAAAGCATCGGTACACTTGCGAATCCACTTGACCACAACCGGCCCCAGTGTGATATTGGGCACAAAATGGCCGTCCATCACATCCAGATGCACCATCTTTGCCCCGGCCTGTGTGACCTGGGCAATCTCGGAGGCCAGATTTGCAAAGTCTGCACTCAGGATCGACGGGGACAGCTCATAGGTTCCGGGCTTTGGTAATTTTCTTGTGTCCATGACTGCTGGTTTTGCTACACCCTGCGGATATAAAAATCACCCAGCGAGAAACCATGAAGCCCATGAAGACCATCAAGGTTACGGCTTCATGTTCTTCACGCTCTTCATGGTTTTATCACGCTGTACAATCCGCACCACGGGAGGCGGGATGATTACTTCTCATCCAGAATGTCGATGGCTTTGAACTTCTTGCCTTCCATGAACTCCAGGCTGGCACCGCCGCCGGTGGAGACATGCGTCACCTTATCCGACAGCTTCATCTTTTTGATGGCACTGGCACTGTCGCCGCCGCCGATGACGCTTTTGGCTCCCCTGCTGGTTGCATCCGCAACCGCCTGAGCGACAGCCTTGGTGCCTTCATCAAACGGCTTCATTTCGAACACACCCATCGGGCCGTTCCAGACGACGGTTTTGGCATCGGCCAGCTTTTCAACAAACAGCTTGCGCGTCGCAGGACCGATGTCCATCCCCTGCCATTCATCCGGAATATCGCCGGAAACAACTGTGTTTTCAGCGTTTTCCTTGAATTCTTTGGCAATCACAGTATCAACCGGCAACACCAGTTCGCATCCAGCAGCCTTGGCCTTGCCATATAATTCCTTGGCTGATTCGATGAAATCATCTTCACACAGACTCTTGCCGACCTTTTTGCCATTGGCCTTGAAGAAGGTATAGGCCATGGCCCCGCCAATGAGAATACGATCCACTTTGTTCAGCAGGTTTTCAATCACGGCCAGCTTATCGGACACCTTGGCACCACCGAGAATCGCCACGAACGGCCGTACCGGATGATTGATGGTGTCGCCGAGGAACTTCAGTTCTTTTTCGACCAGGAACCCAACGACTTTGGGTTTGTTGCCCATCATCTGCGGCACCGTCAGCATTGAGGCGTTATCGCGGTGAGCCGTACCAAAGGCATCGTCCACATAGACATCGCCCAGCTCGGCAAGCTGTCTGGCAAAATCATCCTTTTCCTTGCGGAGTGCCGGATCGTCCTTGGCCTTTTTATCCTTAATCTCTTCGGCCTTATAAAAGCGAACATTTTCCAGCAGCATCACCTCGCCATCCTTGAGCGCCATCGCCTTGGCCTTGACATCCGGCCCAATGCAATCCTCGGCAAAAATAACGGGCTTGCCCAGAAGCTCCGACAGACGCTTGGCCACCGGCTTCATCGTAAACTCGAGTTTCTTTTCACCATCGGGCCGACCCAGATGGCTCATTAATATCACCCGGCCGCCCTTTTCAATAATCGTCTTGATTGTCGGCAGCGCCATGACAATGCGATTGTCCGAGGTAATGTTTCCCTGGGCATCGATGGGCACATTGAAATCCACCCGCATCAGGACACGTTTTCCTTTGACATCAATATCTGCAACAGTTTTCTTTGCCATATTTGTCTTTCCTATCAATCAGTAATCCGTAATAAAAAAAAGCCTGTCATTCAACAGGCTTTCTTAACCCTTTTTTTATTTTGCCATCTTCTTGAGCAGGTCAACCGTACGATTGGAATATCCCCACTCGTTGTCATACCAGCTGACCAGTTTGAAGAAATTCTTGTTCAGTTCAACGGCAGAACCGGCATCGAAGATCGACGAACGGGCATCATGAATGAAATCGCTGGATACCACTTCGTCTTCGGTATAGCCGAGAATCCCGTTCAGATAGGTTTCGCTGGCCTTTTTCATCGCCGCTTTGATCTCGGCCAGCGAAGTGTCTTTGACAGTCCTGAACGTCAGGTCCACCACCGACACCGTCGGAACCGGAACACGGAATGCCATGCCGGTCAGTTTGCCTTTGACTTCGGGCAAAACCAGCCCAACGGCCTTGGCGGCACCGGTAGTCGAAGGAATAATGTTCTGAGCTGCGGTACGGCCGCCTTTCCAGTCCTTTTTGGACGGACCATCAACAGTCTTCTGAGTGGCGGTATAGGCGTGAACGGTGGTCATCAGACCTTCAGCCAGGCCAAAGCCTTCTTTGAGCAGCACGTGCACAACCGGAGCCAGGCAGTTGGTGGTGCAGGAGGCATTGGATACGATATGGTGCTTGGAACCATCATATTTGTCATCATTGACGCCCATCACGATGGTGATGTCTTCACCTTTGGCCGGTGCGGTAATCAGGACTTTCTTGGCGCCGGCATCGATATGGCCTTTAGCCTTTTCCGCCGCAGTGAACAGGCCGGTGGATTCAATCACCAGCTGTACACCCAGTTTGGCCCAGGGCAGCTCGGCCGGAGTCTTGGCACTGACGACAAGAATGTCTTTGCCGTTAACCACCAGCACATCGTCGGCCTCTTTATCGGGCGTGGACTTCTTGGAGCTGACGGTACCATTGAATTTACCCTGTACGGAATCATACTTCAACAGATAAGCCAGATTGTCAGCCGGAACAATATCACCCACCGCTACCACGTCAAACTGGGTGCCCAGCAATCCCTGCTCGACCAGAGCACGGAAAACAAGCCGGCCAATACGGCCAAAACCGTTAATCGCAATCTTTGTCGCCATAAAATGTCTCCTTTAATATAGAGGTTTCAGTTTATCAGTATCACCAGACCATCAGGTTTTGGTTTTATCAGAATTTTGTTTTTAACTTTGGCATCAAGGCGTACTCTCTCCGCCGTTGCTGTGCTCAAAGAGTCCACAATGTAAGGATAATCCGCCGCGTTGTCAAGAATCTTTCACTGGGGAATTCATAATAAACGACATATATAGATATCCCCTGTACAGTACAAGGTATATACACCAGAGCGAATACCGACACGTGGGTGTCCCCCCCCCCTGGTCGTTCCTGTTAACATCGCCAGTAGGCCCTTCTGAGCCGCCACGACAGAGCATTTGTCATTATATGCTTTTCTAATTGCGACTCATCTTTGTCGCTTTGCCAGTCGATACCTCGTATCCGGGCCCGTTTCAGGGTGTCAAATTGGCAGGATAAAAACCTCCCTGGAACACTGCCGCGTTTTTTAAGTCATTGACAGACAGAGTCTTACAGACACTCATAGTGCCTGGCACGCCATTTGTATTTAGTCTGGTGTGGCTTAAACTAAGCCGAACCGTTTGATTAACCCTAATCAAAGAAAGGTAGGTGGATTATGGTATTAGGTAATTTGATACCTTTCAAAAAAGCAAACCGAACAATTCAGGTCCGACCCTCTGATGAATTGTCACTGACAGGACTCCAGAGACGTATGAACCGGCTGTTCGAGGATTTCTTTAGTGACTGGGGATTCGAACCGTCCGGCGGATTGAGTCTGTCTGAGCAGGACTACGTCCCGGCTGTGGATGTGGCTGAAACCGATAAGGACATTACGGTCACTGCCGAACTGCCGGGAATGGATCAAAAAGACATCGAGGTGACGCTCAACGAAGACGTGCTGACAATTCGGGGGGAAAAGAAACAGGAAAAGGAGCACAAAGATGCTCGCTGCTACCATCGGGAATGCAGCTATGGTGCTTTTGTCCGATCGATCCAATTGCCCAGCCAGGTCAATCAGGATCAGGTCAAAGCCAGTTTCAAGAAAGGGGTTTTGAAAATCCAGATGCCCAAGCTGGAATCGGAGACCTCAAAGAGCAAAAAAATCACGATTCAGGGAGATTAATTGCCTTGGCAGAGCAAAAGAGGCACAATCTCCTCTATCAAAAAGGCCTGTTAAGACAACAGGCCTTTTTGATTTCATCGATAGCGTCAGCGAAACGATACCATGGAGGTTTGCCACCCAAGTCGAATCGTTTCGACTTGTGTTTCAAACAGCGGAACTCTCCGTCCCATGGGGTGAAATTCAGGCTGAGGATTTTACGCGATATGTTCGCCGGATGAGTAACGGCCACAACATCAGCACAACCACCGGCACCACAAAAGCAAGCACCCCGAACACCAGAATTGGCCTGCTCCAGCCCGCCGTGGTAATCGCCATAGAGATTGCCCCGACCAGAAACTGATAAAACACAATAAACGATGACGCCGAGCCGATGTCTGTCTGAACCTGCTCCAGAATCAGGTGATTGCTCAGCGGCCGGCTGATACCCAGGCAATAGGAAATCCCCGCCATAAACACCGCAAAATAAAGATAATGCAGCGAGCCCAGCAGCAGCATTCCCAGTCCGCAGGCCGCATAACCAAACAGCGACGCTGTAATCAGTCGCACATCGGAAATAGATCGCGTCAGGCGAGTGCAGGTAAACGCCCCCAGCATCGACACCATCGCGTTAAGACCAAAAAACAGACTGAACATCTGCTCCGACAGCCCGAAAATCGAGATATACACCATCGAGGAAAACCCCAGATACCCGAAAAACGGCCCCGCCAGAAGCCCCATCGCGTTATTGCACAGCAGATAATTCGTATTGCCCAGCAGCTTGAGATACCGCCCCAGAAGCTTATAAAACGGCTCGGAAAGCGGCGAACGCAGGGTCTCATCAAACACCACTGCCAGCGACAGCGTCCCCAGCGTCAGTATCCCTTGCACCACAAAGATCGCCCGCCAGTGCACATATTTGAGCAGCATCGCCCCGATCATCGGAGCCAGCATCGGCGTAATCGACAGGATAATACTGATATACGCCAGGACATGTTTTCGACGATCGCCCTCGTAGCGGTCGCGGCAGATTGCCATGCACATCGACCCGGGCGCCGCGGCACTGGCCCCCTGCAGCATCCGAAACAGAATCAGCTGCACGACATTACCCGCCGAGGCACACAGAAAACTGGACAGCGTAAACAGCGACAAGCCCGTCAGCAGCACCGGGCGTCGCCCGTACTTGTCGGAAATCGGACCACACAGCAGCAGACAGATACTGAAGCTGATAAACCACATCACCATCGACAGTCCCACCCGGCTCTGAGACACACTCCACTGTTCGGCGATCAGCGGCATCGCCGCCAGGTACATATCCGTGGACAGCGCCGGCACCGCTGCAATCAGCCCCAGAAAACCCACCAGCCATTTTTCGTTGAGCAGCTTTTTCATCGCGTTGTCCCGGTCTCACCATGGCTGGCATTCTCCCGGCTGCGTTTCCAGAACTCGCACAGGATCGCGGCGGTAAAGATGCACACATACACAAACAGCGCCGTTGGCACCGCCGCACGCGGCCCAAAATTCTGAATCGCCAGAACACTGCCCAGACCCGCATTCTGCATCCCGATTTCAATACTCAGTGTCCGCCGCTGGGGAATGCCGAGCTTGAACAGGGCTCCCAGCAGATAGCCGCTTGTCAGCCCGCCAACGTTCAAAATCACCACCACCAGCAGAATCAAGCAGGTCATCTCCGCAATCCGATCATGATTGGCCGCGATGACCACCGCACAGATAAAAAAGATGAAGGTTACCGAGACTGCCGGAAAGACATCCTTGACCGCTTCGGCAAACCGTCGGAAAAAACGCCGAAACAGGAACCCCGCCGCCAGCGGCACAAGCACTGTCAAAATCAAATCGAAAAACATCTTCCAGAAACTGACCTCCAGTCGGGTCCCCACCAGCAGCTTGGTCAGCCCCGCCGTCATCAGCGGACACAACAGCGTCGATACCGAGGTCAGTGCCACTGAATACGCGGTATCAGCCCCCGAGATATAGCAAATCACATTGCTGGACATCGCTCCCGGTGCACACCCGGCCAGAATCAGCCCTGCCGCCAGCTCATCGGGCAACTGAAACCACTGCGATATCAGATACGCACTGAACGGCATAATCGTATATTGCGCCGCCGTCCCCAGCAGCACCAGCCACGGCTGCCGCACCACCGGCATAAAATCCGCTGGCGTCAGCACCGCCCCGATACCAAACATCGTCAACGCAAAAAAATACAGGTTGTACTTCTGTGCTCCGGCAAACACACCGGGCCAGAAATACGCCGCCACTCCGGCCAGCACAATCCACAACCCGAAGAGCCGACTATAACCTTGCAGTATTTGTCTATACACAACGACGACTTTCTTCTAACACATTTTTAATCTTCATTTTGGACCAGAAAAGCTAAGATTAGTGCCCTTTTTGTGCGAAATCAAGCAAATATCCCACATTCCGCCCTTCCAACGGGAAACCCATTTTAATTTGACTTTAATTGCCCAAATTGTTATAATTATTTGATAAATATCGGAAATTCTTCCGTGTTATTACTACTTTCGGAGAGGAGAAATGATGAAAACCACCCTATTTTTCAGTCTTGCTTTGTGTGCCCTTCTGGCAACAGCCACCCCGGCGTCCGCTTCTGTGTTAGCCGTTTGGAATTTCGGCGACAGCAGTGCCTTTTACACCGAAAGCCCGGCCTACTACAACACCGTTACCGCTCCGACTCTGTCCCTGCTTGGCTCCGGCCTTGACACCAATGGAAAAAACGGCATCGCCTATACCGATTCGGCCGGGATTTCACATATTGCCGGTCAGGCTGCCGCATGGGATGACATCAACAAATCCGGTACGGACAATGATGCGGCATTAATCATCACACTCAATACCACAGGCTTTACCGGCCTGACCATCCGCTGGGATTATAAATCCGAACTGGCGGTCAGTTTTGATTTCGCTTATCGCACCTCCGCCGACGGCAAGTGGACCCAGGTCGCCGACAACCAGGCCATCACACCCGGGTGGGCCACGGATTCCTGGTATTCCGTAACCCTGGATTTATCCGCATACACCGCAATCAATAACCAGAGCTTTGTCCAGCTTCGGCTCGACGACCTCGTGGAAGGCCCCGGCAACGATAAGTTTGCCATCGACAATATCGAAATCGCCAGCATCCCTGAACCGGCAACACTGCTGATGTTGGGTCTGGGTGGAATGGCTTTGAGAATGCGTAAAAAATAAACGAGAGGGTGATGTCACCATACATCACTTTTGACGATAGGCCGCGGGTGACCCTCGCGGCTTTTTTTATTTGATAGCCCAGCGTAATTTTGCCGACGCACTGCGCGGATTGGAGGCAATCTCTTCACGCGAGGGCGTAATCACGTCTTTGGCCGCCATCGCGTACACCCCCTCACGTACTCCATGGGAAAAGGCATGTTTAACCAGCCGGTCCTCGCCGCTGTGAAAACTAAGGATCCCGATTCGACCGCCGGGCTTGAGGCAGTATGGCACCACACGCAGCAATTCCCGCAGCGTCCCCAGTTCATCATTAACCAGCATCCGCAGCGCCTGAAATGTCCGTGCCGCCGGGTGCAGCAGCCCCGGATTCTGCCGCCGCTTCCAGTCCTGCATTGTGATGCCTTTGACCTCAAAAATCAGCGTAACCAGCTGCCTGGTTTCGACAAATTTCTCTGTTGCCCGTCGCTGAACAATCCGGCTCGCAATCGCCTGGCAGTCCGGCTCATCGGCCAATTCGTCCAGGGCCTGGGCCAGCTCCTGCTCTGACAGCGTATTGAGCAAATCCGCCGCTGTCCGCTGCCGCCGGTCATCCATCCGCATATCCAGCGGCCCATCATGCTTATAACTCATCCCGCGAGCGGGATTATCGATCTGCATGCTCGACAGCCCCAGGTCGGCGAATATCACATCAAATCCCTCCAGCCCTTCCTTCGTCATCACATTGGCAATCCCCGCAAAATTGCTTCGATACAGGCTCATCGGCACCCCCAGCGGCTCCAGCCGATTGCGGGTCCGTTCCAGTTCGGCTCCATCCACATCAAAGCCCACCAGCCGACCCGTTGGCCCGATCCGCCGCATAAATTCCGCTGCATGGCCGCCATAACCCAGCGTACAGTCCGCCACGATTTCCCCCGCCGCGGGCCTGAGCACATCCATGACCTCATGGACCAGAATCGGGATATGTGTCCCTGCCGGCGTCTTGCCCTTGGCCCGAAGATGCTCCAGCAGCTCCGGATGCGCATCGATGGCGTGCTCCTTGTATTTTTCGGTAAAATGCCTCGGGTGTGTGCCGCAGTAGCGTTTTCGACGCTGTGGCTTGTTCTGCCCTGACGAATCAATCGTGTTCATAGACCCCCGCTTTTAGCCGATTTACTTTTCGTCGTCCTCGTCTTCGTCGAGTTCTTCAGTGGGGCTGTCATAGTCTTGGTCAGCGGCGGCTTCCTGGGCCAGGTCCTTATAACCGGCAACTTCATCGGCCAGCATATTCTTTCGCATCTGTTCGTATTCATCGAGGGTCATGGTCACTTCGCGGGCCTGTGAACCCTTGTATTCGCCGAGAATGCCGGCGTTGGCCATCATCTCGATAATTCGACTGGCGCGGGCATAGCCAATCGATAATTTCCGCTGCAGCAGCGACACACTGCCGCGTCGGGTCTCCAGCACAATCCGCACCGCCTCATCAAACAGTTCATCCTTGCTGCCTTCGCCGATATCAATACGGTTCATCTGAATCAATTCAGGGTGATACTGCGGCTGGGCCACATCCTTGAGGAAATTGACCACGCCGCGGATTTCATCATCATCCAGGTACGCCCCCTGCGAGCGAATCAGGTCGCTGGTGCCGGGCTTGAGGAACAGCATATCACCCTGTCCCAGCAGGGCCTCCGCACCGTTCTGGTCAAGGATAATACGGCTGTCCATCCGGGCGGCCACACGGAAACCGATACGACAGGGCATGTTGGCTTTAATCAGGCCGGTCACGACCGTCGCCTGCGGACGCTGCGTCGCCACCACCAGGTGAATCCCGACCGCACGGCTCTTCTGAGCAATACGCACGATATACGCTTCGACTTCCTTGGCACTGGTCATCATCAGATCGGCCAGCTCATCAATGATAATTACGATATACGGCAGCTTCTTGGGAATCTTGAGTTCTTCTTCCGGCGTGGACGGCTTGAAGATGTCGTTAATCTGCTCCGGCGTCAGCATATTATACGAGGCAATATTGCGTACCTTGGCCTCGGCCAGCAGTTCGTACCGCTCATCCATCGTCGTCGTCGCCCATTCCAGAATCTGTTCGGCCTTGCGGGTCTCAGTAACCGTCGGGCACATCAAATGGGGAATCGATTCAAAAGCCGCCATTTCCACCATCTTCGGGTCAATCAAAATCATCTTGACCTCATCGGGCCTGCGAGTCAGCATCACGCTGGTAATAATCGTATTGATACAGACGCTTTTACCCGAGCCGGTCGTACCCGCAATCAGCAGGTGCGGCATCCCTGCCAGATCAGACACCAGTGCCTCACCGGAGGAACTCTTGCCCAGAAACAGCGGAATCTGCATCCGGGCAATCTGCGAACCGCCTCGCAAAATCAGATCCTTGAGCCGAACTGTTTCTCGCTGGCTGTTGGGGACTTCGATGCCGATGGTGTGCTTGCCCGGCAGCGGTGCCACAACACGAACCGTCCCCGAACCCAGTGCCCGAGCCATATCGTTGGCCAGATTGGAAATCTGGTTGACCTTGATGCCCGGAGCCAACTGCAATTCATACATGGTAATCGCCGGTCCCGGCTCAGCATTAACCACCTGGGCATTGATGCCAAACTCATTGAGCAACCCTTCCAGTATCTGGGCCTTCTCTTCAACCATCTTGCCCTGCACGGCAGCAAAGCCCTTTTCCGGATCCTTGAGCAAATCCAGCGGCGGAAGCTGATAATCATCATACGTCGCAGGTTTGTATTCCGGCTGCTTGGGCCGGGGGGCAGGACGCGGCTTGATCAGGGATTTGGCAGCGGGGGCCTTGGCTTCTGTCTGCTGGGTGTGCTGAGTCTCAACACCATCTCCTTCTCCAGCGGTCTCAACCGCTGTCTGTTCACCTACTTCTCCAGCCGTCTGCTCCTGACCTTCACCTAATTCCGTCTGATCGTGAGCCTGTGGTTCCTGTGCGGAAGGTATCAGCGAGACCTTGGGCTGGGTGCGACCCAATGGAATCCGGTTGGGCAATTTAATGTCGCGCAGGGAGCCATCCCCTCTGGCTTTCTGCTTTTCGCTAAGTCGTTTCCAGATATCACCCAGCACGGCCGACTGCTCCCGGGCAGCGTGAATCGCAGGGCCGGCAACACCAAAGAATTTCATCACCCCATACCCAAACCACCGTACCACCGCCAACACCAGCGAATCCGCCAACAGCACCGCTCCCACCAGCCAAGTACAGCACAAGACAATTACCGACCCCAGCAAGGCAAATTTCTGTTTGAGCAACTCCCCGGCAAAATGACCAATAATCCCGCCATTGCCCATCGGGAATTCATCGCCATTAAAGGCCAGCACCCCGCCGGGCAGACGGATAACCTGATAATTATAAACCCACCCCAAAGCCCCCTGATAAAATACACCGTATTCCGCTGTATTGACCGGCCAGAGCAGATACCAAGTCGTCGAAGCGGCTGCAACCAGCAGCAGCATCCCAATAACCCGCAATACCGGCTGGGAAATCTCCTTACCCGACAGATGCGTAATGAGCATCCAGATACAGGCAAACAGTCCCAGTAAAACCCCCGGACCAATATAGTAATGCATATAATAGGCCGCCAGCGCCCCAGCCGGACCTATCCAGTTCTTTACCGGCTGGTTATGCGGCCAGGCATAGTCGCTTGGAGGATCGGCGATGTCGAAACTGGCCGCGCTGCAAAACAATAAAATGCACCCGCACAGCAGGATGCCCTCCACGGCAATACGATATAAATTGCTATGTTTCACCGCTTTTCTGTATTCCTGTATCGAGGTCAAAAGCAGGTCAATCCCGCCACGACCGCCTATGGTCTATCTGTATTTCCTCTGTTTTCAATAAAAACAGCCCTGATAATACTGGCAGGGCCGATTGTTATTGTATCGGCCAAAAAGGGCCCTTCTCTGTATAGTCTGGAAAGATATTTCCAACTTCGCCTGAATGTCCCAGAATATCGTGTTTTACACAGGAAACAACCCCGAATTCCCGTTTTTCAAGACAACCGAGCTGCTCAACACCCCCGGCAGGAAGGGACGATGCAGCCTCCGTCGCCAGTGGTTTTCTATGCCCGTTGATTGGGGATATGTCGTTAGCGGTAATAAAAGGTTTTTTTCTTTTTCTCAACCAGACGCGGACCACTAAAGAACATAAACGCCACCAGAATCAGCGCTGCCCCTGACAGGCATAGTGCCGTCCGATAACGCGGATAAATCACCCGCTTCATCCACACAGGAATCTGTTCATTGGGATCAGCAGGTTGGGAATTTTCAATGATTTCCCTGGCCATATCAGCAAGCTGGGTATTATATTCGGATGGATAGGCCGTATTTTCCTGCACCGGCGTCTGGCGAAGCGTAATCTGCTCCAGACGCTTGAGGACATTGGGTTCCTGCTCAATAAGGATAATCTGAGACTTGTATTGGTCGATTAAATCCCTGATCTTGTCGTTATCCCGCCGGGTCTTTTCCAGCATCTCCCGGCTCTGGAGATAATCTGTCATTTCCGGCTTGACCAGAAACGAGACCACCATCGCGGTCCCGCCCACCGCGAAAAACGTGCAGAATATCAGATATCGTATCAACAGTCCCAGCCTGCTCATGCCAGACATAACCGCCCTTCTCGACGGACAGCAGTCAATAAAAAAAGCAGAGGTCCCTGCAACAGAGACCTCTGCTGTACAAAATCGACTAAATTAGCCTTTATACTTGAAGATTTCGCCGCCATACACCGCCGCCGAACCCAACTGCTCATGAATCCGCAGCAACTGGTTGTACTTGCAGATGCGGTCGGTACGGCAGGGAGCACCGGTTTTGATCTGGCCGACGCCGGTAGCAACCGCCAGGTCCGCAATGGTGCTGTCTTCGGTTTCGCCGGAACGATGGCTCATAATAGCGGTGTAGCCATTGCGGGAAGCCAGGTTGATTGCCTGCAGGGTTTCGGTCAGGGTGCCGATCTGGTTGACCTTGATGAGAATCGAGTTGGCACAGCCTTTTTCGATACCCATGGCCAGACGCTTGGTGTTGGTAACGAACAGGTCGTCGCCGACGAGCTGGCAGGTGTCACCGATCTTGTCGGTCAGGGCCTTCCAGCCGGCCCAGTCATCTTCAGCCAGGCCATCTTCGATGCTGACGATGGGATAATTCTTGACCCACTTGGCCCAATGCTCGACCATATAATCGGAGCTGACCAGGTTCTTGGGGGCAGATTTGAAGAATTTATACTTCTTGTTTTCATACATTTCAGTCGATGCAGGGTCCAGTGCAATGGAAATATCCTTGCCTGCCTTGTAGCCGGCCTTTTTGATGGCTTCCATAATCACGTCCAGCGCCTCTTCGTTGCTCTTGAGCGAGGGAGCAAAGCCGCCTTCGTCGCCGACGGCGGTGTTGTAGCCCTTGCTTTTCAACACACCCTTGAGCGTGTGGAAGACTTCGGCACCCATCTGCAGGGCCGTCGGGAAGTCCGGAGCACCAATGGGCATAATCATAAATTCCTGGAAATCCACGTTGTTATCGGCATGTTTGCCGCCATTGAGGATGTTCATCATCGGCACCGGCAAAACATTGGCATTGCACCCGCCGATATAGCGGTACAGAGGCAGGTCCACCGAAATCGCAGCCGCCTTGGCCACAGCCAGTGACACGCCCAGAATGGCATTGGCACCCAGTTTGCTCTTGTTGGCTGTGCCGTCGATATCGCACAGATACTTGTCCAGCTCTTCCTGAGCCAGGGCATCCATCCCGATGATTTCCGGGGCGATCTTCTTGTTGACATTGTCAACCGCCTGCTGTACGCCTTTGCCCATATAGCGTTTCTTCTTGGGATCACGAAGTTCGCAGGCTTCATAGGCACCCGTGCTGGCTCCCGACGGAACCGCAAACCGGCCAAACGACCCATCATCCAGCAGCACATCGACTTCGACGGTCGGATTGCCGCGAGAATCCAATATTTCTCTTGCTTTTACATCCACAATTGTCGTAAACATATCCGTTTCCCTTTCGTTCTGTTAGGATTTCAACCGTTATTCACACACTGGGTGCAGATTATCTCCATCAGAAAACAGCGACAAAGAGTACCCGAATTCCCCCATACCGTCAAGTCTAAAAGAAAGGAATCCGCCGGGGAAAGAGGCTTTGGCGTATTTAGGAACTGATTGCGGTGGGTAAAACAACTCGTCCCAAAGCCGCTGTACACCGCCAATACGAGCTACGATCGGGAGCCGACAGCCCTGGCAATGTTTTCGAGCGCTTCGCGAGCTGGACCAGGCTTGAGTTGGCAGATGGCTTTGAGAGCCATTTGCGAATAATCCGAGGCTTTTTGTCGTGCCAGGTCCAGCGCCCCATTAAGCTGCAACTGCTCAATACGACTGGATTTATCCATGCCGGCCAGGGATTCAATAAATGCCCTTCGTGCCGCAGGCCGCTTTTTTCGGAGGCAGTAAATCAGCGGCAGAGTCAGCTTATTTTGTCCCAGATCGGTACCGAGCGTCTTGCCAAGGCGTTTATCATCACCGGTAATGTCAAGGATGTCATCTGTAATCTGGAATGCCATGCCGACGCAGCGGCCATATTCGCGCAGGATATCTTCCTGAACCGGATTCGCCCTGGAGGCGATGGCCCCCAAAACACACGCCGCAGAAAACAGACTGGCCGTTTTACCTTCGATTATCTCAAGGTAGTCTGCTTCAGTCAAAGAGACATCGCCCTGTCGGAGGTTCTGAAGAAGCTCTCCCTGACAAATCTGTTCCGCGGTCTGGCTGAGAATCTTGCCAGAACGAGGAAGATTCAGTTCCGCCCCGGCCAGAAACGCCCGGCTCAGAAGAAAATCGCCCATCAGAACAGCGGCCGTATTGCCCCAGAGCTGATTCATCGTCGGCTGATTGCGGCGGGTGCGTGCCTGGTCGATGACATCATCATGCAGCAGGGTAGCGGTATGCACCAGCTCAACCATCATGGCTAACTCAATATGATCATGTCGGATAGAACCAATGACCTTGCCGCTAAGCAGCAGCATGGCGGCTCGAAACAGCTTGCCCTGGCCGGCACCAATCGATTCGATCTGGGAATTGACGCGATCATAACGACTGGTCAGACGCTGGGTCAACTGGCGACGGACCAACTCTATCTGTTCGGCCACAGGAGCAAACAAATCCGCAAACGCCGCAGCCGGCTGCGGTTTTGATGAGGCCTTGTTGGATTTACGAACGGGCATATTCAAAAAACAGCTTTCGCAGTTTCTGAGTGATCGGCCCCGGGGTACCCTGGCCAACTCTGCGACCATCGATTTCCACTACGCCGATGACTTCAGCCGCCGAACCCGTCAGGAAAAATTCATCCGCAACATACAAGTCAAACCGTGTCAGATTCTTTTCCACCACCGGCAATCCGGCCTGTGAGGCCAGACGCATGACAACCTGGCGTGTAATTCCATCCAGAGAGCCGGCCTGCACCGGCGGCGTGTAAATCGTTCCATTTTTCACGATAAAGACATTGTCCCCGCTGGCTTCAGCGACATACCCTTCGCTATTATACATAATTGCTTCACTGGCTCCGGCATCGATGCACTCGATCTTGGCCATAATATTGTTCAGATAATTCAGACTCTTGACCTGCGGCGGCAGTGCCATGGGGTGATTTCGCAGGGTTGGGACACTGACCACCTTGAGGCCTTTTTCATATAATTCCTCTTTATAAAGCTGGATGTTGGCGGCAATAATAATCACACAGGCCCGTTTGCACAAATAGGGATTAAGGCCCAGATCGCCGACACCGCGGGTGACCACCTGACGAATGTAACCATCGACAACATTGTTGGCCCGGACGGTCTGATAGAGAGCCTCGGTCATCTGCTCCATGGTCATTGGGATTTCCAGACGAATGACTTTGGCAGAATCCCACAAACGTTTGAGGTGTGCCTCAAGTTCAAATATTTTGCCGCCGTACACCCGAATCCCTTCAAATACACCATCTCCATACAGCAAACCATGGTCAAACACTGACACCTTTGCCTGCTCTTTGTCCACCAGCCCGTTGTCCAGCCAGATTTTCATGCCACAACCTTTCATTGATGCCTGTACGGCTTATTTAGGATACGATCTTCCCATCGGACAGCTTAATCACACGCCCCGCCTGACGGGCAATCCGGTCATCATGGGTCACCATCAGAATCGTCTGACCCTGCTGATTCAGTTCATTCAGAATCTCTAAGATACCATGTCCTGTCTTAGAGTCAAGATTTCCGGTCGGCTCATCAGCCAAAAGGAGTCTGGGACTGTTGATTAAAGCCCTGGCAATAGCCGCCCGCTGACGCTCACCGCCGGACAGTTCATAGGGTTTGTGCCGCAGACGGTCCTTAAGCCCCATCCGTTCCAGGAGGGAAATGGCTTTGTTTCGCACATTTTTTTTAGACTTCAGCCAGCCGACAGGCCCGGCAGCAATCATAGCCGGCAACAGGACATTTTCGAGAACATTCAATTCATCTAATAAATGATAAAATTGAAAGACAAACCCCACATTTTGATTGCGGAACTGGTTGAGCCGGCGGTTGGACATCTGGTCGAGCCGCTGGCCTTCGAATTCTATCATTCCTTTGTCGGGTTTATCGAGGGCGCCAAGGATATGCAGCAGTGTACTTTTGCCGCTGCCAGAGGCGCCAACAATTACGGCAAAATCACCGGCCGACAGACTCATCTCGACCCCGCGGAGAACCGTCAGAATCTGCTTGCCCATCGTATAGGATTTATGAAGGCCTTTTGCTTGTAAAATGTGTCCCATGGTTTATCCGTTCGGGGAAATAGTCCTTTTAAATCTGGCTGACCTGCAAGGCCCGTACCGGCGATTGTCGAGCGGCCTGGATACTGGGCACGCTGGCCCCCAGCAGACAGGCCGCGACTGCAGCCGCAGCCACACAGACCAAAACCGGCCATTCAATCGCGTTGGGAATCTGGTCAATGGCATAAATCGCCCGGTCCCAGACACGCCAGCCGTAATGGTCGTACAGCCAGTTTTCCATCGCGTTAATCTTCCACAAAAACAGGCACCCGGCGGTCATGCCAATGGCGGTGCCAATCAGACCGACAATCGCAGCAAACCCAAGAAAAATCGCGGCAACCCGCGAGGCCGGCATACCGAGACTTTTAATCAGACCCAGGTCACGGGTTTTATGGCCGATAATCATATAAAAGACAACGAAGATGATAAAGACTGTTACAACGCCCAGCATTAAAAATAATACAGTCAGCATCAACTGTTCTTTTTCCATAGGGCCAATGAATTCTCGCCGATCCTGCTGCCAGGTCAGCACTCGCACACCGTCGAGCATGTCGGCATAAGGTTTGTCTTTGCAGGATTGCACATAGGCCTGCCAGAGCTGCTGGACCTGCCGGACACCCTCGGGAACAGAGACTCCCTGGGCAAAACGAATATGGAGAGCACTGGAACGAACAACCGGGGCATCCATCCCACTGAGGATGCGGGCCTGCTCCAGCGGCAGATAGATGGTTCGTCCATCCGGCTTGACCAGACCACTGTGACTGTGGTCACTGTAGTAAAAGGTTTTGGTGCTGACCATATCCAGGCCAGCACGGGCCAGTCCGCCTTTGGGATTCAACGGAAAACTGCTGATGGTTCTGCGTTCGGGCCAGGGACGGCCGGGGTTATCATATTGCCCGGTATCCGGACGACGATAGAGAATCAAATCCACGCCGAGAACGCAGCCATCCATTTCGGGGGCATAGGGCGGCACAAAAGCACGTGCCGGATCGTCTGCATGATAGCCCAGTGTTTCTGCAAAATGAGTCGCCTGACTGTGCTTGACCGGGTCCAGACCGACATAATCGATGCCGACATTCCATGAGGAGCCTGGGCGAGTCATCAGGCCAACCCCCTGAACGGTTTCGGAGACGGCAAAAATAAAGGGCTGCTGTTCGAGCTGCCGGATAAAGTCGGCGGCGTAGGGGAACCCCGTCAACGATGAGGCACGGATGACACAATCGCCGACAAAGCGATGGTTTTTTTCCTTAAACTCGTTAACCAGGCCATTCATGACGCTCATCACCACCACAACGATAAACACGCACAGCGCAACGGAAATGACCGCCAGGATGCTGATCCGACGGTGAAGAAAATAACGCCATGAGAGTTTTATGCCTATCATTATTCGTATCGCAATAGTCTGACGGGGCGGATGCGAGCGGCAGCCACAGCAGGGATCAAGGCTCCCACCGCCGCAGCGGCCAGGGCCGCAATGCAAATCCAGAATGCCCACTGCCAGTTGACTTCATTGGGGATTTTTGTAAACAGATAGGTGCTGGCCTTCCAGATTTTCAGTCCGGTCATGGCCGTAATGCCTTTTTCAATGATTTCGATATTTCGGGTAATCAGCCAGCCCAGCCCCGCTCCCAGCAGCGAACCGAGAACCCCGTTGACCAGGCCGAATAACAGATACATCCCCGCCACCGACAGGCTCGACGCCCCACAGCTTTTGACGATGGCAATATCTTTCTGACGGGTCATCACAATCAGATAGAAAATGCAGAATACCAGCAGCACCACGCCGAAGCTGACGATGCCGAATATCAGCATCAGCATATTCAACTGCTTGTGATATTCGGCAATCAGCAGGGCCTGCATCTGGCGGCTGCTCTGGATTTCGACCTGTTGTGCCCAGGGGTAACGGTCTTGGGCATAGACAAGCCAGAGACCGCGAATCATCGCCATGGCCTTTTCCTCATCGGCTCCTGGCTCCAGTGCGATCTGGAAGGATTCACAGCAGGGTTTGCGGTCCGGGTAGAGCAAGCTGCTGAGAGCTTCAATGGGGACATAAACAAAGGCCTGATCGAATTCATAAACACCCGTCTGGACAACATCGGCAATGGTAAAGCGAAGAACTTTGCGGGTAAAACGCGGGCCGGCCGTTTCAGCGGCAGGATCGGACTCAGCGGGGACCTGTTCGACCAGCGTGCCAGTGGTCACGGCGGCCTTGCGGCCGATGAAGGACTCGACTGTTGGCATATCGTAGCTGTCGGTCATTTCATCCGGGTCGTCGATAAGACCAATGCCGACAAAACCACCGATTTCAGCCTTGTCGGCAAACTCACCGAAGGCCACCTGCTCATCCGGCAGATTCTTCTGGCGTATCAGGGCGTCCTTGAGCGGAGAGACCCGCAGCTGGTTTTTTAAATCAATCCCCAGAATCTGAGCCGCACGAATCTGGCCGGGCCCAGTCAGCAGCAGGCCATTGCCGCTGAGAACCGGGGTGGCGGCCTTGACGACGGACAGGCCGACCAGCTGCTGCTGGAAATCGGCGTACTCTTCAATCTTGAACGTGCCCGGAGCAGAAAGAATCACATCCCCCAGGTAATCGCCGACGCTGTCTTCCACCGAGCGAATAAAGCCGGTAAACAGACTGGCCACCGTAATCAGCAGCGCACAGCATAACATCACCGCGGTCATGCTCAGCAGCACAATCCGCTTACGACTCAGATAACGCAGACATAAAAACACGCTCCACTGTTTCACGCAGCAGCCTTTATGACAAGAGGCAGTCCGTCTCCAATGAGGCGGAATATCAATCGGTTATTCGCTTTTAGGTTCTTTGGCTTCCGGCTTGAGCAGCGGGAACAAAATCACATCCCGGATACTGGTCGCCCCGGTCAGCAGCATAGTCAAACGGTCAATGCCGACCCCCAGCCCGCCGGCCGGGGGCATGCCGTATTTCAGTGCCGTAATGAAATCATCATCCATCTTGGCCATGGATTCTTCTTCGCTAAGCCCCCGCAACTGCTGGCGAAAATTGGCTTCCTGGACGTCCGGATCATTTAATTCCGTATAGGCATTAGCCAGCTCCATACCGGCAATATACAACTCAAAGCGTTCGGCATAGCGCGGGTCTTTTTTGCTCTGTTTGGTCAACGGGCAGATGGCCGAGGGATAATCCATCACAAATGTTGGATGAATCAACGTCTGCTCAACGGTCATCTCGAAGACGTCATTAATCACAACGGCGTCGTCTTTATCGGCTTCGTGAATCCCCAGCGAACGGGCTTTCTGGCGCACGGCAGCAATATCATCGATGTCACAGCCGGCACATTCTTTGAGCAATTCCGCATACGTCGCACGACGCCACGGACGGGCGTAATTGACCGTCACTTCACCAAAGGGCAGTTCCCAACCGGAACAATGTTTTTCAACCAGATGGGTAACCAACTCTTCGGTCAGGTCCATCATGACTTCATAATTTCCGCAGGCCTGATACAGTTCCATCATGGTAAATTCAGGATTGTGCCGCGTACTGAGACCTTCGTTGCGGAAATTCCGGTTGATTTCAAAAACCTTTTCCATACCGCCGACCAGCAGCCGTTTGAGAAACAGTTCCGGGGCGATACGCAGATATAAATCGATATCGAGGGCATTGTGATGGGTCACGAACGGACGAGCTGCCGCACCGCCGGCGATCGCCTGCATCATGGGTGTTTCGACTTCGATAAAACCGCGAGCCTGCAAAAACGCCCGGATGGAAGCCACCATCGCACTGCGTTTACGGAAGCGCTCCATAACGTCGGGATTGGCCCACAAATCCACATACCGCTGACGATAGCGTAAATCCTGATCGGACAAGCCATGAAATTTCTCCGGCGGAGGCAGCAATGCCTTGGACAGAATCTCAACCTTTTCAGCCCAGATGGTGATTTCACCGGTCTTGGTCTTGCCCAACTGGCCTTCGGCCCAGATGATATCGCCCAGGTCCAGCAACTTAATCATCTCCCATTTGTCAGCCAGCAATTGCTTGCTGAAACCCAGCTGAATCGAACCGCTGGAGTCACGCACCGTCAGAAAAATCAGCTTGCCGATATCCCGCAGCAGAACGATACGTCCGCTGCAACGAGCCTTGCGCCCTTCCTCATAGCCGGCCTTAATCGCCTCTGACAATTCCGGAGACGGCATCCGCTGGCCATACGGATCAATTCCCAGCTGGATCAATTTCTGGCGTTTTTCACGACGCATTTGTTCAAATTTATTGGCTGCTGCTTCTGTCAATTTCATATCCTTTCACACACAATCCACCGGCCTTGCTTTTTTAACAACACACACGCCGGCGTTGCCATCTTCTGACTAGTTATCTTTTCAGCACTATCATATTGGGGTCAGCGGGAAAGACCAGTTCCCTGCCGCCATGAACCAGCTTGGCTTGCAGCACCAGAAGTCCGATGGCAAGCTGCGGGTCCGAATCGAGGGTCTGGGCCAGGCTGCTGCGTTTGGTCGGAGCGCTGGATTCATCGTGGTCGGCCTGAACCAGCACATCATTATCCCGCTGCATCTGGAGCATCTCGCGAAGTTCGGCAGTATTCGTCACCACTTCCACATCGGGAGCAATCCCCCAATCCTTGCGGCCCAGTTTTTCCATCTGGTAACGATTCTTCACCTGCTGATCACTGGGGAGATGATAATAGGCTACGGTATATTTCAGCTGCGAACCGCCGCCGGTATAGGAGGTCACAACCTGAACACTGCCTTTGCCGTAGCTGCGTTCGCCGACCAGAGTCGCTCGATTATGCCGGGGATCCTGCAACGCTCCGGCAACGATTTCCGAGGCACTGGCCGAGCCTTCGTTAATCAATATCACCAACGGATAATCCGGGTGCGTGCCTTTGGCGTGGGCGATGTCATACGATGCAAACCCGTTCCGGGGGCTGCTTTTGACAATGACGCCTTCTTTGACAAACAGATCCGCCACTTCCGCCGCACTCGACAGATAACCGCCGGGATTATAGCGTAAATCCAGAATCAGCCCGTTGAGGCCGTCTTTTTCAAGTTGTTTGAGAACCGCATCAAGATCCGGACCGCTGGTTTCCGTAAAGGTCGTCAGCCGTACATAACCAATCCGATTGGCCGGATCCACAATCCAGTCCCACTGGCCGTCCGCTTTCCGCTGCCAGCCTCGCAGCGGCTGGACCACAATGCGATCCCGAACAATCGTCACATCCCAGGTTTTGCCGGTAGATGGCCTGCGGACGGTCAGAGTCACCTTAGTGCCTTTGGGCCCTGTAATTTTCTGGACGGCACAATAAATCGACATCTTGTCGGTAGGCTCCCCGTTGACATTCAGAATTTCATCATCGGCATCCAGACCGGCACGATAGGCCGGGGTATCCGGAAGCAGACTTCCGATTTTCAGCACACCGGTGGCCTTGGAAATCTCCACACCGATTCCGGAAAACTGCTGGGTCATCGATTTTTCAAAATCCTTGACATTCCACGGCCAGACAAGGTTGGTGAACGGATCCAGGGCCGACAGGGCAGCTTCGGCAAAATGAGCAATCACCACTTCTTTAGGCACCGCCAGAGACGTTTCATTCAGCTCAATCATATCATCAAACAACTGGGCAATGGAACGCAGGGTCTTGTCCCCCTTTTCCTGTGTGAACGCCGCCTCGATGGAATCGATACCGGCATTCCATTTGTCCAGCGCATTGGGATCCGCACGCCAGCCAAGTTCTTCCTTGCTGTCGGTCAAGACTCGCCCCAGCAGACGGCATCGCCGGATGGCTTTTTCACACATCAGCTTGTAATCCAACCCGTTGACATAGTTGGCCTCCAGGGCCTGCAATGCCCGCACAAACATATAAGGCTCAATGCCCTCATATCGCTGTTTGGCCGATTCTCCGCAGTCGCTCTTTTTCAATGACAGCTCTATCGTAGCCAGCTCCGTCAGCTTTTCAGCATAGTCCTTATAGTGCGTGTCATCTTCATACAGCAGGGTCAGCCAGTAGTAGCAATGCCCGTAGGCCTCAATCCACTTGCCTTCCTTTTCATACTGTTCGGCTGCGGCTTTGGCCTTCTGGATAGCCTGCTGGACAAACGGGTCTTCCAGAACAGCGCCTTTGGCTTCGGGGGCGGCATAATCCCGGGCACGAATGGCCGCCGCCAGAATCAAATCGATGTCATTGGGTTCATAAGCGATATCCAAATCGCCAAAGGGCTCCTCAAGCAGGGTGTCCTTATCAGCAGCCGGGGCATTCTGTGAAGCCGGAGTCTCCGCCGCCACACCAGGACGATTGGGGTCGGAATCGTAGGAATGAACCTTGGCCTTCTGTTTATTCAATTCGGCAAGCTGCTCTTCGAATGCCGCCTGACGTTTTTTCTCGCGTTTTTTCTGAAGCTCTTCATAACGGCTCAGGATATTGGCCAACTGGGCCATCTGGGCATCGGAGCCGGTGTTGAGAAAATCACAGGTTTGCTTTGCCCCGACGAAATCCCCGGCCAGAATTCGCTCAACAACCGCATCGACAGATCCTGCCTGAGCCACAATCACCGGTTTTGCAGGCTGCTCAGACGCAACTACGGCAGTCTGAACATTCGGATCCGCCGCAGAGTCGCCGGCCGTATTGTCGCTGGAGGGCTCACATCCGGTGATTACCACAGCAAGGCTGATCAGCCAGCCGCATATCAGCATGAAATAGACACTTCGTTTCCGATTAACATGATAAAAATAGAATGAATTCATAATCGCCTTAATTGACCGGAAAACGGCAGGACGACGCTTCGCCGCCCTGCCGTATCGTTTTCCTTATCCGCCTGTGACGGATTTGACTCGATTAATTCATTAGCCTGTTACAGACATTCGGCAGCTTTGCCGGCACAACCCAGCACATGCAGCTTGTGCTTGACCATCTGACGGATAGCCTCGCGACCCGGCGCCAGATACTTGCGAGGATCAAATTCGCCGGGCTTTTCAGCAAAGACCTGGCGAATCTTGGCCGTCAGGGCCATACGCAGGTCGGTGTCGATGTTGACCTTGCAGACGGCCATCTTGCCGGCCTTGGTGATGGCCTCTTCCGGAACACCCATTGCATCGGGCATCTTGCCGCCGTATTTATTGATCAATTCCTTGAATTCCGGCAGGACGGAGCTGGCCCCGTGCATCACCAGCGGGAACCCGGGCAGACGTTTCTGAATCTTTTCGACGACATCAAAGGCCAGCTTGGGGGCGCTTTTGAATTTGTAGGCACCGTGACTGGTACCAATTGCCACCGCCAGCGAATCACAGCCGGTCCGTTTGACAAATTCTTCCGCCTGGGCCGGATCGGTCAGGTGAGCCATCACATCATCCACACCGGCGACATGCTCTTCAATGCCGCCCAGCTGTCCGAGTTCAGCCTCAACCACCACACCATGAGCATGAGCGTATTCCACGACCTGCTTGGTGATTTTGATGTTTTCTTCAAACGGATGATGCGATGCGTCAATCATGACGGAGGTAAACCCGTCATCCACGCACTGCTTGCAGATTTCGAAGGTATCCCCGTGATCCAGGTGCATGCAGATCGGAATCTGCGGGTTTTCCCGGACCGCAACATCAATAATGGCGCGAAGATAACTCATCTTGGCATAATCGCGAGCCCCCTTGCTGATCTGCAGAATCAGCGGAGCCTTTTCTTCCACAACGGCCTCCACGATACCCTGCGTGATTTCCATATTGTTGACGTTGAACGCACCAATGGCATATCCGTTCTTATACGCCATTTCAAACATTTTTTTCGTTGTCACTAACGGCATAACTTCTCCTTATGCGAAAAGGTTAATAAGTATTTTATGTTAAACGGTTCATCCGCGTCGGTGGACACGATCCATTCTTTTGTCGAATTACTGCTGCGACCTGGCGCCGATCAGGCCCGTATAACGGCGCGACCCGAGGGTCAGTTCCTTAACCCCCTGCGGCCAGACACTGAACATCACGCTGCTGCGATCCAGGGACTGATCAAAGGACATTTCCATGGAATAGAACAAGCGGTGATATTGACGAATCAGGGCAAAATCATTGCGGATGCCCTTGCCAAAATCAAAGTTATATTCCTGAGAGTACGTCACCCAATAACGAGGGGCAAGCTGATAGGTAATCGCACCGATCACCGAATGCGACCCCTGTTCATAGATATCGGAAATTCCGTCACTGTTTTCATCCACATCGACAATCACCGGACGCAGATAACGACTGCCCAGATAGACGCTCATATCCGGAAACAGATAACGTGACATGCCCATATCAAACTGCTGCACCACACCGCTTTCCATATCATAATTCATATCACTGAGCACCGCGGTAGTATCACTGACACGCCATTCCATATCCGTATTAATGGTATCACGCACCAGGCTGTAATACCGGTCGTTGCGCCGCAGAAAGACCGGAATTGACGGATCGTTGTAAATAAATCCGGCCGGCCCGAACGTGCCGGGAAGTCCCTGGGCGGAAGGGGCGTCGTCGTTGACCCAGGTTGAATCCACATCCAGCCGCAGCCAGTCCACCGAACGGCGATTGTCGGCCTGACCGCGATGGGTCTGCCAGCGCTGGCTTAACCCCACATTGACCAAATCACGCTGTTTGATGCCGGCTTCGGTTTCCTCGAATGCGACAGCTTCCACATGCGGCGTCACAATGTGACGAATGCCGTCAATATCCCACAGTCGCGACTGCACTGACGGGTCTTCCTTCCAGAACATCGTCGAAGCCCGCAGGCCGCCTTCACCCAGCATCGCGGTATTGTTGGAATTGGACGCCATCGGCCCGCTCAGGGCCAGATCATAACCGTTCTGATCCTCAAAGGCATAGGTCCCGGCCACATACGGAGAGAATTTCGCCGTACCCAGCATAAACGGCCAGTCCACTTCATTGCGGGTACTGCCGAAGGTATAAAAATCCTCGGAAGGATGATCCATCCCATAGAACCGGGCATAATCATTATCATAACGGTCGCGCAAACGACTGATACGGCTGTCGCTGTACCAGGTCAACTGATGATCCCACAGGGATTCGCCCTTGCGGTGATATTCAATCGTCGGCTGTTCCTCGGTCACAGTCTCAAAGTCGTTGATCCGCGCCTTGCCCAGAATCGTAAACGCCCAGTTGTCCCGCTGCTGCTTGAGATACAACAGGGTTTCCTGACCTTTATCCGTATAGAATTCATCGCGATACATCAGCTCCTGGAAGTTGCGGTCGGACAGGTACCCCACCTCGATGGTCGCCTGCCAGTCGTCCGGCAGCAATTCCCGATGACGGAGGCCAAAACGACCACGCACATCCTGATCAGGATCCAGATTTCGGCGGTTCTTCGAACGTCCCAAATCGTCCTTGCCCCGGTCGGTCATGGCATAGCCAATCAGACGGCCCAGCGAGTCGTCATCTTCGTACTCCGCCTCAACACCGCCACCCACGCCACGCTTGCTGAAATAATCCGCCGCCAGACGGGCTTCCATCCCCGGCGGTTCCTTGAAGCCCAGCAGACGGGACAGATACCACCGCGTTTCTACGGAAGTTCCAAAATCCGAATCATTGCCCACTGCCAGGCTGCTAATCGGAATATCCGGGCGGACGAATTTGGTCCGCATTTTCGGCCAGCCAAACAGCTTGGTCTGGTAGTATTTCATATTGACATCATACATCGAGCCTTCCCAGTGAGCGGCTTCATCACGCCGCTGTTCGGCAGTAGCCTGCTCGGCCTGCGCCAACGCATCGGCACGCCGACTGACATCCTCTTCCCGCATGACCACCATTCGGCTGGCATTGGCCGAGATCTGCGGGATATAAAACTCACTGCTGGTCAATTGCACATTTTCAGCCTGAAACAGGCTTTCTCCAACCTGGCGAAGACGCTCCGCCGACAGGTAAATCGGCAGCCCCCGCTTTTCATCAAAAAACCGCATCTCGGCATTGACCACCGCCGCCTGTTTGCTGGCAAAATCATAATAAATCTCGTCGGCTCGAATCGTCCGGCGGCCTTCCGTCATCACAATATTGCCCCGCAGATAGGCCGATTCCAGCCCACCCTGTGCCAGATCACGACCGCTTTTTTCTTTGGCCAGGTCAAACTGACCTTCCTGAAAAAACAGTACAGCACTATCAGCCTGAAACTCCAACAGAGTGTCGGCGTTGAGCCGCTGCCATAAATAAAACCGCCCTGATACTGTTACCACTTCCCGGCCATCGGGTGTTTTCATTTTTTCAATCACCGGTTCCGGGTCCCAGACGGCGGATACATGCACCGGATAACGAAAGACCGGCTCTTTGGCTTTGGGCTGCGCTGCCGGCTCCGTTACGACCGGAGATTCGGCCGCCGCCGCTTCGCTGACAACGGCTCTGGGGGCATCCAAATCCCTGGGGCGAACCGCCTGAGGCACCAGGGCTTCAGGGGAAATCTGAGGCCCTTCCTTGATGGACGCCGCGGCATCCTGGGCTCGTTCATACAACGGCTGTTTCTGCAGTTGATCACAAATCAGGTCATTCTGTTGGTCAGCCGACGCAAACACCTCACCGGTAACCACCACACGAACAATCAGATTATCCCCGCCATCCAGCAGCAGTCGTTCCATGCCGGTACTGCGAGACCGTTTGCCCTGTCGAACAACGACATCGTTTTCCAGATAAACCTGAACCTGATAATAGGATTGATTGCTCATTCCTGGGACATCACGACCATAAGCACGCAACCATAACACGGCATTCTGACTGGACAGATAATTGTCGCCAATCGTCATCGAAAATCCGTTTTCGAACAACAGTACATGCTCATCCGGCCGCTGAGTCTGCCGGCAGGCCCACATCACAGGCGCCTTCAGTTGAAGGTCCTGCCCAGCCAGCAAACTCGTCGAATCCATCGGTACATCAGCTATTCCGCTGACCAGTACCGCGATTATCAACAGTCCTGTCATATCAATCCATTTCGTTTAAGTCGTTATTCAATGTCGTCTATGCGCAGTTTCCCCACCGCCGCGTCGGCAAATTATAGTCGCTGCGGCATGCTAATTCCAGCGGAAAAACCTTTTTGTCAATCCTAAAAAAGAACAATCCACCAAAAATAAAGACATAACAGATATTAAATAGTCAAATTAATATCCCTATTTCTCCATACAAGATGTTAAGAATAGACAATTACGCCTATAAACAAAAACAGCGGTAATCCAAAAACTGAGATTACCGCTGCTTAATCACGACAGCACGTGTCAGATATTAGTCTTTTGGAGTAAAGCCGGAAAATCTGTATGAACTTTGATAATCAGTTCGCCGAACAGGGTGTTCGCCCAGGCAAACCATTTTCGTGAAAAGTCGGCGGGATTATCCTTATGAAACGACTCATGCATAAAACCGGTGCCGGCATGGGTCGTTTTGAGCATGTGCAGGCACTGGAGCACTTCCTGTTCATCGGTACTGGTCAAGGCACGCAGGATAATACCCATCGGCCAGATGCTGTCTTTGCCGGTATGCGGGCTGCCGGAACCCTCGGCGGCCTTGCCCCGCATATACCACGGATTCGAATCACTAACGAGGAATTTGCGGGTCCGCTGATAAATCGCATCGTCAGGCTTATGGATACCCAGATAACTCAGCGACATCAGGCTGGGCACATTGGCATCGTCCAGGAACAGACGGTTGCCGAAGCCATCAGCTTCATAGGCGTAAATCCGACCGAAATCCAGATGCTCCGCCGTTCCCCACTGCATAATGGCTTCCTGCACTTCGTCAGCCAGAGCGTTGCACTCGGCGGCAAAGTCAGGGGTCTTCAGGGCCTTGGTATAAATTTCGGCCAACTGACGCAAGACCTGCACTGCAAACAGGTTAGAGGGAATCAAAAACGGCAGAACCGTCGCATCGTCGGACGGACGGAACATGGAGCAGATCATTCCGACCGGGCGAATCGGCATGCCAGTCCCTTCGTACACCGGAGCATCCGTCATCCGGCTGGTTTCGCGAATGAACCGATACGGGGTTTTGCCGTCTTTGCGCTGTTCGGTCTTGAACGTCGCCACAATCAGCCGCATCGCCTTGTCCCAGTCGGCATCGAATACCGACGTATCCCCGGTAATGCGATAATACTCATACGCCAGACGCACAACATAGCACAGCGAATCAATTTCCCATTTGCGTTCATGAACGCCGGGCTTGATTTTCGGACGGTCGCTGTTCCATTCCGACACCCGGTTCAGGTCCTTATAAAACGCATTGGCATACGGGTCCAGCAGGACGCATTTGGTCTGGCGGACAATCAACCCCTGAATCATCTTGCGGAGCTTTTCATCCTCATGCACCAGCGGCATATACGGCCAGACCTGGCAGGTCGAGTCACGCAGCCACATCGCATCAATATCCCCGGTAATAATAAAGGTATCTGGCTTGCCATCGATCAGTTCATAATCGACTGTCGTATCCAGCGTATTGGGATAGCAGTTTTCAAACAGCCAGGCCACTTCAGGGTCTTTAATCAGGGCTTTGATTTCGGCAATCTTGTTATCCACAGCCGTACTGACAAAGGTCCGCTTGCCAGGGTCCGGACGTCTGGATACAAATCCTTCGGCAGACGGGGCAGCCATCACGGAACGGCCCACCGTCAAACCCACCGTTGCGGCCGAAGCCGCTTTTAAAAAGTCACGTCGTGTGTACATAAGGGATTCTCCTGTTTTCGATTTTGTTACGAGTCGATTCTATTGCCGGCGATCCAGTGTCTGCAAAGCAAAGACCGCAGCCCCTACGGATACCGCCTTGCTCGTATCCAGCACCGCATGGCCGATACCCAGCCGTTTCATCGAATCGTATGGCAGTGTCTTGTGCGACCGCGGGACGGTGATTTGCTTGACATTCCCCGCGATAAACTGCTGACATTGCTGCGGATCCTCCAGATCGAAGGTTTTCTGGACAATTCGGGGCAGCTTCTGGCCGGTATAGCTTTCGATGGTGCCATTCATCTCGGCCAGCACGGATCCAATAAACAACGGATAGGCATCTGCAAGCCCGCCGCCGATGACAATCAGGCCATCCAGCAGGGTAATCGCATTGGCCAGGGCGTCACCGATGACTTCGCCCATCTCGGCAAAGGCCTGCAAGGCCGCGGCCTTATGGCCGGGCTGTTTGCCGATGCCGATTTCGTAAATGTCCTTGGGCGACGGAGCTGCAGCAGGATCAATCCCGGCCACACGGGCATAGGTTCCCTGCACAGCCCGAATGCTGACTCCTTCTTCTGCGAAACATTTGGGATGCCGCTTGTTGCGGGTAATCCAGATTTCACCGGCGGCGGAATTGTCGCCGATATAAAGCTGACCATCGCGGACAATCCCGGCGCCAAAACCCGTACCCAGCGTAATGCCGAACAGATTTTTGAACCGTTTGGGCGAGCCGGCATCCGCAAGCATTTGATTCACTTTAGGCAGAAAACCCCCTATCGCTTCGCCATAAACGAACAGATCGCCGTCGTTATTGATAAAGACCGGAATCCCAAAGGTCTCCTCCAGAAACGGCCCGAGGGCAACACCGCCGCCATAGGCCGGCAGATTGCCCATATTATCGATGATGCCGTTGGGGTAATCCGCAGGCCCGGGAAACGCAAAACTGATCGCCACCGGCTTTTGCGGCAACTGTTCCATGACCTGCTTGAAACCCTGCACCATCGTATCCAGGCTCTTGTCCAGTTCTTTGGCATAGGCCGGCAGCCGGACCGGTTTGGCAACTTCGGTCACTCCCTGCATCGCAGAGAACACAAAATTGGTCCCGCCCGCATCGAGCGTCAGGACGATTCGTTTATCATGGATATAACTCATGGTTACTTCCCTTCTGAATGAATTACTGGATTAGCAGCAGGCGCATTTTTCGGCTTTACTGGGGCCTTTCAGCGACAACACCAGCAGGTACGCAAAACAGATCGCCGGAACGATATAAGACAGGGTTCCCATCTTGGCATCCACCAGTTTGCTCATCACCATCGGCACAATGGCCCCGCCGGCAATCGCCATACACATCAGGCCGCTTAATTCACTGGCCCGGCTCGGCTCTTCTTCCACGGTAATCGAGAACAGCATCGGCCAGATGTTGGCAAAACCAAGACCCGCAGCCAGAACCGACGGAATCGCCAGAGTCGAACCGCCAAACATCAGCCCCAGACCGCCCAGCAGACCCAAAGCCGCAGAGACACGGAAAAAGTTTCGCGGAGTCATCATCGTCAACACCGCCCCTCCCAGCAGACGGCCAACCGTCAGCATCAGGAAAAAGAAGGGGGCACTGAATTTTTCGGCGGTTTTTTCGGCCACTTTGGCTTCTTTCATCAACGGCAGCAGGAACCGTCCCATGGAAGCTTCAGCCCCCACATACAGAAAAATCCCCAGAACCGCCAGGGCAAAGACCGGCTTTTGCAGCAGGCCCAGACTGGAACCGATGCTCGGGGGAACATCCGCCTTGGTCTCCTCAATCTTCAGCGTCAGCACCCAGACAAAGGCACCTGCCATCAGGACAAAAAAGATGGGGAACACGCCGCGCCAGCCCATTTTGGCAAGAATGGCAATACCCGACAGGGCCGTGCCGCCGACAATAAACGAAGACACCGTACTGCCGACACCCTTGAAGCCCTGCGCAAAACTCAGGTTACGACCGTAAGCCCCTTCGGCGCTGACATCCCGCATAATCGGGTTACCCGCAACCTGCAGGAAGGTGGTACCGACACCCAGAACAAAGATACAGACCAGCAGCAATATAAAATTGGGCACAATCAGACACGGCACCAGCATCGCCACCGCGTTAAGACCCAATCCCAGCAGCAGCAGATTTTTCTTGCCGATGCGGGCCGCCAGCAGACCGCCGGGCACACTGAACACGGCAAAAGCAATGAACACAAAAAATGACAGCAATGTCGCCACGACATTGCTCAGTTGATAATTCTCCTTCACCGCATCCGACATCGGTCCCATCGCATCAGCGACACCCATGACAAAGAACGCCAGCAGAATCGGCAGGGTCTTCATTCTCATTTGGTCTTCCTTTCTGAAATATCGATTATTGGACTACACTGCACCGTGTTACATGCTTGTTACTGGTTTTCCAGAGACATCGAATACGGGGCATCTTCCGGCGCCGTACCCCACTGGGTATTGGGCTGCGGCCCCATCTCAAAGCGTACCGTTCCGCCTGCCAGAATCGCATCGTGACGCAGGAACGTCCTGGTGTAAGGCTTGCCATTGAAAGTGGCGGACTGAATATAGAGATTGTCTTTGGAATTCTGCGGGGCCTGAATCTCAAAGGTCTTGCCGTTTTCCAGCTTCAGCGTAATCTTCTGGAACAGCGGAGCACCGATAACATACTCACCCGCACCGGGACAGACCGGATAGAAACCCATCGCCGAAAAGACATACCATGCCGAGGTCTGACCATTGTCCTCGTCGCCGCACAAACCGTCCGGCGTCGGAGAATACAGCTTTTCCATCACTTCACGGACCCGCTGCTGTGCCTTCCATGGCTGGCCGGCATAGTTATACAGGTAAATCATATGCTGAATGGGCTGGTTGCCGTGGGCATACTGCCCCAGATCCATGACCGTCATTTCGATGATTTCGTGAATCGGGAAGCCATAATACGAACAGTCGTATTTGGGCGGCGTCGTAAAGACCGCATCGAGCTTCTCCACAAACGGTTTAGCCCCGCCCATCAGATTCATCAGGCCCTGCGGATCATGGAAGACCGACCAGGTATAATGCCAGGCACAGCCTTCAGTAAAATCACCGCCCCATTTCTCGGGCACAAACGGCGTGGACCAGCTTCCGTCTTTCTTTTTGCCTCGCATAAAGTTGGTCGAGGCATCAAAGACATTTTTGTAATACTGGGCACGTTTATAGAACCGGTCGATTTCTTCCTGCGGACGATTCAGGGCTTTGGCCAGCTTCCAGATATTAAAGTCGGCAAAGCAGTATTCCAGCGTGCGGGCCACGTTCTCATTGACATCCACATCACAGGGAATGTAACCGAGCTTGTTATAATACTCCACCCCAAACCGCCCTACCGACCGCAACGGGCCGGCGTTTTCAGAATTTTTCAGAATACCCTGATACAGGGTGTCAATATCGTAACCACGAATGCCCTTTAAATAGGAGTCGGCAATATTCACAGCCGAATTGGACCCGATCATGCAGTCGCGGTGCCCGGGGCTGGCCCACTCCGGCAGCCATCCGCTTTCCTTGTAAGTATTGGCCAGGCCTTCCATAATCTGGGCATTCAGTTCCGGATACATCAGCGTAAAGAACGGAAACACCGCACGGAAGGTATCCCAGAAGCCGTTGTCGGTGAACATATACCCCGGCAGGACTTCGCCATTATACGGGCTGTAATGAACGATTTTATTGTCGGCATCGATTTCATAGAATTTCCGCGGGAACAGCATCGCCCGATAAAGGGCCGTGTAGAAGTTTTTGTACTGGTCAAGAGTCCCGCCGCTGACATCAAAACGACCCAACTGCTGATTCCAGGCCTCTTTGGCCTTCTGGCAGGTCTGGTCAAAGGTATCTTGGGCCAGTTCACGCGTCAGGTTGAGTTTGGCCTGCTCGGGGCTAATGAACGAAGACGCCACCCGGACATGGACTTTCTGGCCTTTGGTGGTCTTGAACCGCACCACAGCACCCACGTGCTCACCTTTGTCTTCGGTCTGCCCGGCCTGGACTTTCCAGTCATTCCAGGTCGAAACCTCTTCAAAATCCGTATCAAACACAGCGATAAAATAGTTATGGAAGTTGTTCGGCACCCCGCCGCTGTTGTTGCGGCAGTAACCGATGATGGTCCGTTCGGCAGGCACAATCTTGACAAATGAGCCTTTATTGAATGCATCCAAAAGGACATAGGACGCGTCCGACTCCGGGAACGTAAAACGGAACTGGGCCGCCCGTTCAGTCGGGGTAATTTCCACGGTCACATCAGGGTCGGCCAGATACACCCGATAATAATGCGGGCGAGAGATTTCGGCCTTGTGCGAAAACCACGAGGCTCGCTTTTCCTGATCCACTTCCAGCTTCCCCACCACCGGCATCAGCGAAAACGCAGCATAGTCATTAATCCACGGGCTGGGCTGGTGAGTCTGTTTGAAACCGCGAATCTTGAAGGCATCATACTGATAGCCCCATCCATCCCCCATCTTGTTGGTCTGGGGTGTCCAGAAGTTCATTCCCCATGGAACTGCAATCGCCGGGTAAGTATTGCCGGTGGAAAAATTGAAGGTTGAATCAGTGCCAACCAGCGGGTTGACCAGCTCGGTGTAATCTCGGGCGGCAGCTGAGGCTGCACAGCCCACAGCGGAACACAACAGCCCCGCACCAATAATCCCCCACATCAGGCGTACAGGTAATTGCGAATTCATTTCGGATTCTCCTGGTTTCGATTTTGCGATTGACGGCCTTGCGATATCAACACAACACCCACAGAGAATTCGGGTACCCGGCACTGACGGCCATGATCTCTGTCGGCGCAACGTTTATCCTATCGACGCTCCATGATGCGCGTAGTGTACCTTATGGGCCGGCAAACTTCAACCTGATATTTTCCTGAGGAGTGCCGCCGTAAGCATCTTTAGTATAACAGCTTAGACCGTCCCCACCAAAACATAACTATCGATTTGCAAATACGTTGCGGAATGCAGGGCAAAACAAATCACCTCAGACAGAACAAGGCGTGTTACAATTGTCCTATAAATGGTACAATATTAATCTGGGTTTATCAGGACAAATCTGCGTTCTGAATCAGGATTTTATTGACTTTTTTTGATGCAGAATTGAATGGCCGTCTCAGCCGTCATCCAGACCGCCATAATCAGAATCACCGCACCCACACTGCCCAGCAGCCAGTTTTTCTGATGAATAAATCCGATTTCATTGAGGACCATCGCCCAGCAGGTAATACTTAAAATCACAAGACAGGGCAATCCCGCGATCAGCCAGCTTGGACCTCCCTTGCGGCGCAGGTACATCGTAACCACCAGCAGCGCCAGTGCCGCCATTAATTGATTCACCGTCCCAAACAGCGGCCACAGCCTCAGGGCGCCTGTAGCATTCGCTCCGAATCGGATATGCCCCCCGGAAGTATCCAGAAATGCCAGAATCGCCGCCGAAATCACCGCAATGACCGTCGCCGGATAGCGTCCCGACAAGACAGACAGTTTCATATCGTCGGCAATCTCGGCGACCACATAGCGTTGAATTCGAACCGCGGTATCGAGCGTTGTGCCCGCAAACGAACAGACAAAAACACCGAAAATCGCCAGCCCCAGACCCTGGGGGATCCCCAGAGTCTGCATCATATTAGCCGCCCCAACCGCCACCGGCTGGAGATTGTCTTTCATACTGCGTCCTTCCATCCAGCCGGTATAAAACTGGTCCCATACCGCCCTGCCGGTCAGCCCCTCATACCCCATCCCCAGCCCTGCTGTAATGGCAATAATCACCAGCACTGCCAGCATCCCTTCCAGCAGCATTGACCCGTACCCGATAAACAGGGCATCCGGCTCACTGGCAAGCTGCTTGGGGCTGGTCCCGCTGGCCACCAGCGAATGAAATCCGCTGATTGCCCCGCAGGCAATCGTTACAAACATCATCGGCATCAACCCCGGCACATCCGCCGGAACCGGGCGATGAATCGCCGGCGCACACAGCGTAAAGGAATCCGAAAACAAGGCCGCCCCGACAACACCGGCCCCCAGCAGCCCCATCATCAAAAATAACTGCCAGGCATTGATATAATCCCGCGGCTGCAGCAGAAATGTCACCGGCAGGGTCGAAGCAACCGAGCAGTAAATCAATAGCAGTATCGTCCACAATCCCGTCGAGGGCATCCCCCACACCTCCGGCAGTTGCGATATCCCCGGCCAGCGATGTTCCAGATAGGCCCCCAGACCAATCATCAGATACATCCCCCCCACCGCCGCAATCGTACAGACTGCTACATTGGCATTTTTCTTATACACCCCCCACCCCAGCGCAATAGCAATCGGAATCTGCAGCCACGTGGGAATCACACTGGCCGGATACAGCTTAAAGACCGTCGCAATCACAATCCCGAAAATGGCAATGATGATCAGCAACGCAAAAAACACTATCAGAAAAAACAGCAGCCGTACCCGCGGATTGATATAGCGTGAAGCAATTTCGGAAATGCTTTTCCCTTCGTTGCGAAGCGAAATGACCAACGCCCCGAAATCGTGTACCGCCCCCATAAAAATACACCCCAGCGTCACCCACAGCAGCGCCGGCAGCCACCCCCAGATTAAGCCGATCGCCGGGCCAATGATCGGTCCTGTTCCGGCAATGGACGTAAAATGATGCCCAAACAGCATGCCCTTGCGCGACGGGACATAATCGATGCCATCCTCCAGCTCCCGGCTGGGCACGGGGTTGGCAGCCTTCAAGCCGAAGATTCTGCGGGACAGCCACCGCCCATACGTATAATAAGCCACCAGATACCCCACCCCGCAGACCAGCATTAACACCAGTGCATCCATAGTCAGCTGAACCTCAATACTCAGTCATTGAAACTCCGCCGTGTTCGTTCCCGCAGCAGCAGCCGAATGGGAACTTCTTCCAGCCCCAGCAATTCGCCAAGACGATTTACGGCATATCGTCGGAAATTATCATCAAACAAGTTAATCCGGTTAACAAACAGCAGTATCGATATCGGCCGCACAGACACCTGAGTACCATAATAAATCCGCGGCACACCCGCACGTTTGGAGGAGGTCTTCTCCTGACGCAGAACATCTATCACCTTGTTCAGTTTGCCGGTGGGAACCTTAACCGAGGATTGCTTGAATAATTCCGTCGCCAGGTCCAGCACACCTCCAATATTCTTTCCATCTTTAGCCGTCGTAAACGCTATCGGGGCATGCGGCAGATTGGGAATCACCTTGCTCATGTAATCCGCATAATCATCTGTGCAGGCAAAACCTTTGGCAAGGTCCCATTTATTCACCACCAGCACACACGGCTTGTATTCTTCGGCAATCAGGTGGGCCAGTTTCCTATCCACCTGTCCCAGCGGCGTCGTCGCATCCATCATAAACAGCACAACATCGGCTCGTTTGATGCTGCGTTCAGCCCGAGTATAACCATAAAACTCGATACTGTTATCCATTTTGGCTTTTTTGCGGACCCCGGCCGTGTCAATCACAATAATCGTCCGTCCGTCCTTTTCAAATCGCACATCCACCGCATCCCGCGTCGTGCCCGGCACCTCACTGGCAATCACCCGTTCCTCACCGACAATCGCATTGACAAAGGTGCTCTTGCCGGCGTTGCGTTTGCCGACAATCGCAATCTTCATAATCGCATCTTTGGGTTTTTCTTTGGGCAGATGATCCAGCTCCTGGCATACCCGCTCTAATATCTCTGTTTTATTCAGGTTATGCGTTGTCGAGATACAAATCGGATCCCCAAAACCAAGCTGGGTAAATTCCGTCGCTCCGCGGGCATGTTTGGGCGTGTCACATTTGTTGGCAACAAAAATCACCTTGAGATTATATTTCCGAAGCAATTCCGCCATCCGGATATCCAGCGGGACCAGCCCTTCCTGCACATCGACAACAAAAATCACCACCGCTGCCGCCGCCAGGGCCTGAAAAATCTGGTTCTCGACGTGTTCGCTCAGAGCATCGCTATCCACAATCCCGTAACCGCCGGTATCAACCAGCTCAAAATACCGATCTTGATAATCGACAATCGTCGAGACCCGGTCACGCGTCACCCCTGCTATCGGGTCAACAATGCTAATCATCTGCCCGACCAGGGCGTTAAACAGGCTGCTTTTGCCGACATTAGGCCGGCCTACGATTGCAACGGTTGGTAATGCCATATCTATTCTTTCAAGAGTAATTATGTCGTAATATAAACTTTTTATTATACCAGACCTTCCACCGTGAAAAAAGAATTTCTGCAATCATAATTGCTTGCCATAACCTGCCAATTTCGTGTATTTTACAGCAGTAATGCAGGCTTTGCCGAAATAACAACAGAATGACAGGTAGAAAATAAAGCTTAGATGGCGATAGAACAAACCAAAAAATGTCCGTTTTGCGGCGAGCGAATCAACGCCGAAGCGATGAAATGCCGCTTCTGCAAGGAGTTTCTGGAGGACGACAAAGGCCTTCCCGTCTCCAACCATGCCCGCCGGAAACTGCCGCCGCGTCCTGAGCAGCCGGACGATACTCAGACAAAAGGCCCCGACACAATTATCGCGGTCCCCTCTCTGTGGGGGATAGCAGGGACGCTCTTGTCGGCAACGATGTTTTTTATACTCGGCATGATTCTGCTGATCTGGCCGTTGAGCAGTCTGCTCAGGCAAATCCCCAATCTTACCGATAACACCCTTGAACACACCGAACAGATAATCCGACTGGCCGGCATGGGCATCATCTTTATCGTCGTCCTGTATGCTGCCTACCAGATTGCCCGCATCAAAAGTATCCGCTATGAAATCTCCGCCGACCGGATCGAATGGGTGCGCGGCATCTTCAGTCGCAAAATTGATAATCTCGATATGTTTCGCATCGTCGATATTAAACTGCACCGCTCGCTGCTGGATTGCATACTCAATATTGGCACGCTGACTCTGATGACCAAAGACCAGAGCACGCCGGAGTTTATATTCGAAAAAATCGCAAACCCCAAAAACGCCTATGATTTTATCAAAACCGCCGCTCTGAGCTCCGATCGCAAACAGGGCGTCATTCACGTGGATTAATCTATGCTGGACCTGTTACGTACTCGACGCAGTATTCGCAAATACAAATCCGCCCCGATTGCCCCTGAACAGATAGAACTTCTCAAAGAGGCCATCCTGCGAAGTCCCTCCTCACGCGGGCTGGACCCGTGGGAATTTATCTTCGTTCAGGACAAATCCCTGCTGGAACAGTTATCCGGGGCTAAACAGCACGGCGCCGAATTCGTCCGACACGCCGCCCTTGCGGTGGTCATTTGCGCAGACCCGGACGCCTGTGATGTCTGGATTGAGGATTGCTCCATCGCCTCGATCATCACCCATCTGGCCGCTCACAGCCTGGGACTGGGAAGCTGCTGGGTGCAGATTCGTCTCCGCCAGACGGCTGATGGGACCGACAGCGAAGCACGCGTCCGCCAGATTCTGGGTATTCCCGATTCCATCCGCGTCCTATCCCTGGTCGCCATCGGCCAGCCCGACCAGAAACTCCGCCCGGTCACCAAAGACAAACTGAAATACTCAAAAATTCACAGTAACACCTGGTAAACAGGGGGTTGCATTATAAAATATTGATATTCATCCTTGTGTAAACTCTCTTTCTGGTCGATTCATAAATATGAGTCTGGAAGATTTGCCAATCTGTTTATAAATAGATTATGGATACATTATTACAAGAATTCAAGGAAATAGCCGCCAACACAGGACTACTCAGCTTCCTGCCCCCGCTTTTGGCTGCTCTGGTGTACGGCGGGATTATCGGCATCGAACGGGAAATACACCAGAAACCGGCTGGATTACGGACCAATATGCTGATATGTATGGGAGCCGCGGCATTCACTCTCATCGCTAAAAATATCAGTATTAATCCGGATGCCGAAACCAGGGTGATTCAAGGGGTCGTAACAGGGGTTGGCTTCCTTGGGGCCGGGGTTTTAATCCATCAGCAGGGCAATGTTCAGGGGTTGACCACCGCAGCCACCATCTGGCTGGTTACAGCAGTTGGAATTGCTTGTGGCGCAAGGCTTTACGGATTAGCCGCCGCGACGGTCATTCTGGCTATTATCGTTCTGATGGGACTGTCTCCCCTCGAGCAGAAATTGCGGAAAAATAATCCTTTAAAGAATGATAAGATAAGCCAGTAAATAGAGATATGAGCATTTTTCAAAATTTTACTTGAACCAAAATAGCAATATATCGTATGATATAGCAAGAGCAATAAGACATTACCCTCCTCCTCCTAAAGCCAGGTTCTTTAACCTGGACCTGCAAAGCGGCGGTTGCCTCCTTACCGCCGCTTTCTTCTTTTATATCCCTAAAATGTTATCCGTACAATTACTTACCAGACAGAGTATATTTCGGATAAACATAGTACATATCAGGCACAGATTATCCGATAAAAACCCATTAAAAACTCCCCTGTTTTCAGTTATGCAAACAGGGCCTCGACAAATTCATCCGGATCAAATTCGGCAATATCCTCCGGTTTTTCGCCCAGGCCGACAAATTTGACGGGAATATCCAGCATGTCTTTGATCGCAATCACAATACCCCCGCGGGCAGTACCGTCCAACTTGGCCAGGAAAATACCACTGACCTGAACTGTCTCAGAAAACATCTTAGCCTGAATAATCGCGTTCTGACCGGTCGTGGCATCCAGCACCAACAGTACCTCATGCGGCGCGCCGGGGATTTGCTTGACCACCACGCTGCGAATCTTGCCCAGTTCATCCATCAGATGTTTTTGGGTATGCAGGCGACCTGCTGTATCGAGAATAAGGTAATCCGCATTCCGATTTAATGCCGCCTGGCAGGCATCATAGGCTACCGCCGCCGGATCCGACCCCTGCTGATGACGGACAATCTGCACACCGATCCGCTCGGCCCAGATACTGAGCTGTTCGACCGCCGCCGCCCGGAAGGTATCACAGGCCGCAACGACAACTTTTTTATTATTTCGACTCAGGATATGAGCCAGCTTGGCAATACTGGTCGTCTTGCCCGAACCATTGATTCCCGCCACCAGGATGACCGTCGGGCCGGATGCGGCCAGCTTGAGCTGCCGGTCCTGAGCGGGCCAGTAGGTTTTCATCTGCTCTTTGAGAAATGGCACAATTTCCTCGGCACTTTTAACCTTGCCCGCTCTCCACGCCGTTCGAATGTCGTTAATCAGCCGTTCGGTTGTTTCCACGCCAATATCATCGCCTATCAGCGTCTGTTCAAGCTCATCCAGGAGCTGCTCATCAATTTTCCGTCCAAAAGTCAGAACTGCAGACAGACTCGAACTGATCTTCTGACGGGTCTTGGTCAGGTGATCCTTGATAAACTGTACTGTTTTTGAAAAAAAACCCATAAATACTCCCAATCTGACATCGATGGATAGTGCCATGATTCCTAATAAAACAGAGCTGCCAACAAGGGCAAATTTGCCTATTTTTCACCCCGGCAGTGTCGCAGAAACAGGTGCTTTTTTCAAGTGAAAAGGAAATGCAACAAGAAAAGAAAAAAGGAAGAACCCCCTATTCTTCCCCTGCTCCCTGCCGCCAATCATAAGCCAGTATGCCCAGCGAGTGTCCTCCCATAGGCGATTATTTTACAGCAACAAGCAGGGTAATTTCTATTGTGGAAACTACGTATTTTTTGCATTTTTCTGTGTTATTTTTGTCCTTTTTCTGAAAAACGTGTTAATTTAGGTACGTTTTTGCTTCACGGTTCATAGTGGATCGTCACATTATCGCGATACATTATATCGTTTTTGCTGCTTTTGTACATCACAACCCACATTCGGATTCCATAGCCAATAGCCGAAAATCCAGCCAGAAAAAATACTGCCGCCGCCAGAAAGGCAAACAAATCCCGTAAAACAAAAACCAAAAGGCCAAATCCAATCAGAAACAACCCGCCAAAAATACTGCCCCGAATCAGCGTGCTGGAAATCTGATTGCTGACCGGCCGGGAAAAGAAAAATCGAAACATCATCGGCTCCTGAAAAAAATCCAATTCAATTTGATTCTACTTGAAATTGCCGTTTCGCCTCGGCGAAATAAGGCAACTTCAACCGTCTGCTTATTTGCTCAAGGCATAATCCTGCCCCTTGGGCACAAATAAAAAGTCAGGAACTCCAGGCTAACCTTCGAATTCCTGACTTTTGTACGTTTTTTCACGCAAGTTGGTTTGGTTCGTTTTGTAACCGCAGCTTATTTCAGGACTTCTGCAATCGCTTGACACAGCGGTTCCATGTTGGCCTTCGTCATCCCGGCCACATTCATACGTCCGCCGCCCACGATGTAGATGCCGTATTTTTCTTTGAGTGTTTTGACCTGATCATCACTGAGGCCGCTAAACGAAAACATTCCGTATTGAGTCGTCAGGAAAGAAAAGTCCTGCTTGACGCCTTTGGCTTTCAAAGTCGATACAAACAGTTCACGCATCTGCTTGATACGCTGGCGAATCTCCGCCACCTCCGCTTCCCATTCCTTGCGAAGCTCGGGGCTGTTCATAATCGTGGTCACAACCGAACCGCCATGGCTCGGCGGATTGGAATAAATAACGCGAATGGTGATCTTCAGATGGCTAAAGGCTTTGTCGGCAGCATCCTGAGTCGCTGCTGTCAGTGTTACTGCACCCACGCGCTCATTATACAAGCCGAAGTTCTTGGAGAATGAACTGCAAACAATCATCTCCGGTATAGCCGCTGCCAGAATCCGCACGCCTTCAGCATCCTCTTCAAGTCCGCGTCCCAGGCCCTGATAAGCAAAATCAATCAGCGGGAAGAGGTCTTTTTCTTTGGCAACCGCTGCAATCTGCTTCCACTGCTCGGCAGTCGGATCGATACCACTGGGGTTATGGCAGCAGGCATGCAGGACAACAATATCACCCGGGGTCATCGCCTTCAGCGAAGCAAGCATCCCCTCAAAATTCAGACTGCGGGTTTGGGGATTATAATAGGTGTACTTGCCAACAGGGAATCCCACAGCACCAAAAATGCCGTTATGATTGGGCCAGGTCGGATCGCTGACCCAGACTTTGGCGTTGGGTTTGAATTTCTTGAGGAATTCGCCGGCAATCCGAAGAGCCCCTGTTCCGCCGGGGGTCTGGGCAGTGCAGGCGATGACTTTGCTGTTTTTGCCGAAGACCAGTTCCTGGACGACCTTGCCGTAGGCCGGGGCGCCCGGGATGGGCAGATAGCTTTTGGTTTTTTCGGTCTCGACGAGGAGTTTTTCCGCCTTGCGGACGGAGTTCATGATCGGGGTATTACCCGCTTCATCCTTATAGACCCCCACGCCCAGGTTGATTTTGTTGGGATTGGGATCCTTGTTAAACGCCTCTGTCAGGCCCAGAATCGGGTCGGCCGGGGCCATTTCAAGCTTTTCAAACATTTTGAACTCTCCACATCGACAATTTTATCTTGTTCTTTCAAAACCCGTAGATTTATACCGACTTTCAGCTTATTTTGCAAATGTTTGTTTTGTCGATAAAATCCCTTGATAGGCTGGACCATTGGCTAATAAGTCCGCAATATACACCCTCTCGTCCACCCGCCGAAAAAAAAACGGGCCTGGCAAAAGCCAGACCCGTAGGAGTAATTCCACTGTTGGGGCATATTCGTTCCTCTGACTCCCCGTCGTTGGGAGAACAACACAGAAAGAAACGATACGGTTTTATCGGCTTAGTACATTCCCATGCCGCCCATACCACCCATGCCGCCGCCACCGGGCATTGCAGGGGCTTCTTTCTTTTCAGGGATTTCACTGACAATCGCATCCGTCGTCAGCAGCAGCGACGCAATCGAGGCACCGTTCTGCAGGGCGGTACGCTCCACTTTCGTCGGAACGATGACGCCGAATTTGATCATGTCGCCGTATTCCTTGCGAACCGCATCATACCCGAAGTTCTTTTCCTTGGACTCCATGACCTTCTGGGCGACGATGGACCCATCGAGACCGCCATTGGCCGCAATCTGCTTGATCGGGGCCACGACGGCGCGACGGATAATATCGACACCGATTTGCTCGTCGCCGGAGGTTTTGATTTTGTCCAGGGCCGGCAGGCACTTGAGCATGGAAACGCCGCCGCCGGGCAGAATGCCTTCTTCAACCGCAGCACGGCAGGCATGCAGGGCGTCTTCGACGCGGGCCTTCTTTTCCTTAACTTCGGCTTCGGTGGCCGCACCAACTTTGATGACGGCCACGCCGCCAGCCAGCTTGGCCAGACGTTCCTGAAGCTTTTCAATATCGTATTCGCTGGTCGAAGCTTCAATTTCACGCTTGAGCTGCTCGATACGACCCTTGATGTCGCTGGTCTTGCCGGCACCTTCGACAATAGTTGTGGTGTCCTTGTCGATGGTGATGCGTTTGGCCTGACCGAGCTGACTGAGCTTGACATTTTCAAGCTGCACGCCGAGATCCTCGAAGATGGCCTCGCCGCCAGTCAGGACTGCGATATCCTGTAGCATGGCTTTGCGTCTGTCGCCAAAACCGGGGGCCTTGACGGCACAGACATTCAGCACGCCGCGGAGCTTGTTGACCACCAGAGTCGCCAGGGCTTCGCCTTCGACATCTTCGGCGATAATCAACAACGGACGTCCGGCCTTGGCAACCTGCTCCAGCAGAGGCACCAGTGCCTTGACCGCCGAGATTTTCTTTTCGTAAATCAGCACAAAGGGCTTTTCCAGGACACAGGTGCGTTCTTCGGGATTGGTGATAAAGTGCGGAGACAAATAGCCTTTATCAAACTGCATCCCTTCCAGCAGGTCCACGACGGTATCCAGCGACTGACCTTCTTCAACCGTAATAACGCCGTCCTTGCCGACCTTATCCATGGCCTGAGCCAGGGTCTTGCCGATTTCAGCATCCTGGTTGGCCGAGCAGGTTGCAACCTGTTCGATTTGCTTGCTGGATTCAATCGGGATGCACATCTTCTTGAGTTCTTCAATGATGGTCTCGACGGCCTTATCGATGCCGCGTTTGACCTGCATCGGGTTGGCCCCGGCAGTAATATTCTTCAACCCTTCCTCGAAAATGGCTTCGGCCAGAATGGTCGCAGTTGTAGTCCCATCACCGGCGACATTGCTGGTTTTGGAGGCCACTTCTTTGACCATTTGGGCGCCCATATTTTCATACGGGTCAGACAGCTCGATTTCCTTGGCGACCGATACGCCGTCCTTGGTGACGGTAGGTGAACCAAAGGATTTTTCGAGAATGACGTTGCGGCCGCAAGGGCCAAGGGTAATTTTAACGGCACGTGCAAGCTTGCGAACGCCCTCACGGATCGCCGCGCGTGCTTCTGTATCGAATGCTATTTTTTTAGCTGCCATGATGATTTCTCCTGTATTCTGTCTTGGTCAGAGTCCTTTGTCCGGAGTCTTGGACATGATTTCCTTAGTTCCGCCGGCCAAATACACTCATACATTGATTTATGCTTCAACAATAGCCATAATATCCGATTCGTCCATAATCAGATATTCCTTGCCATCAATTTTAACTTCTGTGCCGGCATAACTGGTAAACAGGACTTCCTGTCCCTTTTTTACCGTCATTTCACCGCGTTTTCCATTATCAAGCAGTTTCCCTTCACCCACGGCAATCACCTTTCCGCGCTGGGGTTTTTCCTTGGCCGAATCCGGCAGAACGATACCGCCGGCCGTCTTGGACTCCGCTTCGATTCGCTGAACAATCACCTTATCCGCCAAAGGTCTGATGTTCATTGTGTGTTACTCCTTTCAATACAATACTATTTTATTCCGATTTTATTGGTCTTGTTTCTGTCGAAACAAACATCTCTACTTGGAAAAGCGGGAAAATGCAAACTACGTGCCAAATCCCGAGAAATACCCAGCGAACACACTGTATCCTGTTTCTTATAAAGCATTTACAAAAAAATACGGCAGGTCCATTTATAAATGAACCTGCCGATTATAATTAGCTTTCACTGCCAGTATGGCAGAGTTGACACCAGACCCGACAGGTCTGATGTTGTCCTGCCAGTTATGCCTGGTGTGCTTTTTTCGGACGAATTATCTCAGTTAGCTTCTGAACCACCACATAGAAGACTGGAACCATCAAGACTCCAAACACTGTCGCCAGCAGCATGCCGCCAAAAACCGCGGTTCCTAACGCTCGTCGAGCCACCGCGCCGGCACCGGTGGCGAGCACCAGAGGAACCGTACCAATCAGGGTCGATAATGCCGTCATCAGAATCGGACGGAACCGCAAGCGGGCGGCTTCAATCGCCGATTCTTCGATACCATAGCCTTCCTCGTGATGGGATTTGGCAAATTCCACCAGCAGAATCGCGGTCTTGCTGGCCAGACCAATCAGCAGCACAATACCAATTTGTGTATAGATATTGTTGTCATACGCGCGAAGCCAGGTAAATGATACCGCCCCCAGCAGCGCCAGCGGCACGGCAAACACAATCGCCACCGGAATCGTCCAGCTTTCATATTGAGCCGCCAGGAACAAAAATGAAAACAGCGCCGCCACCATAAAGATAATCGGGGCCTGATTTCCGGCTCGAATTTCCTGATAACTCATCCCCGACCATTCATAACCAATACTGGACGGCAGCGTTTCCTTGCAGAGCCGTTCCATCTCGGCAATCCCCTGGCCGGAGCTGAAACCCGGATTGACTGAACCGGTAATAGTGGACGACGGATACAGATTGTAATGTGTCACAAGCTGCGGGCCAATCGTATCCCGAACCGTCAGCAGTGTTCGCAGCGGCAGCATTTGACCCTGTGCATTGCGAACCTCAAGCTGACCGATGCTGTCGGCGGTAGCACGAAATTCCCGGTCAGCCTGAGCGACGACCTTAAACGTTCGCCCAAACAGGTTAAAATCGTTGACATACGTACTGCCCAGATACGTCTGCAGGGTATCAAACACGGTGCTCAGCGGCACACCAAGACTCTTGGCCTTGACGCGGTCGATATCCACATACAACTGCGGCACACTGGCCCGGAACGTGCTGTTGAGTCGGGTGATTACGGGGCTGGCACTGGCTTTAGCCAACAAGTCATTGGCCGCCTTCTCGAGAGCCAGCAGGCCAGCACCGCCGCGATCCTGAAGCCTTAGCTCAAAGCCGCCGGTATTACCCAGACCACGAATCGACGGCGGACCGAAGACCAGGCAAAAGCCGTCGGTTATGCCAAACAGCCGCTTTTGCAAAGTACCGATGATTGCCGAGACCTGCAGCGAGGGGTCTTTGCGTTCGGCCCAGGGCTTCAGATTGACAAAACATATCCCGCCATTGGCCGCAAGAGTCCCATCCAGCATGGAATACCCCGCCACCGACACATAATCCTGGATACCAGGAGTGGTCTGAAGGATCTGTCCAACCTGCTCCAACACCTTTTGCGTTCGTTCCAGAGTTGAGCCATCCGGCAGACGCACATTCACAAAAACAGACCCTTCATCTTCATCAGGAATAAAACCTGTCGGCAGCTTCTTTAATAACATCAGAGAACCGGCTGTCATGACTGCAAAAATCAGCATCGCAAAGATGCTTTTACGAATAACCGACCGCACCACGTTCACATAACTGCTGGTGGAGCTTTTCATAAACCGGTCAAACCATTTGGCCAGACGGTTGCCGTGTTCGCTGCGGGGCCGAAGCAGCAGCGCCGTCAATGCCGGGCTGAGCGTCAGGGCGTTAATGGTTGAAAAACATACCGCAATGGCAATCGTAATACCAAACTGCATATACAGCATACCGGTGATGCCGCCCATGATGACCGTCGGCACAAACACCGCCAGCAGCACCAGCGTAGTCGCAATAATCGGGCCGGTAATCTGTTTCATCGCCTTAATGGAGGCATCGCGAGCAGACAGATTCTCATGCTCCATGATACGACTGACGTTTTCCACCACGACAATCGCATCATCCACCACAATACCGATAACCAGCACCAGGCCGAACATCGTCAGGGTATTAACCGACATCCCCAGCGCCAGCATCACGGCAAAGGTGCCAATCAGCGACACCGGGATGGTGATCGACGGAATGAGGGTTGCCCGCCAGTCTTCCAGAAAGATATACACCGACAGAATCACCAGAATCACAGTAAAGATCAGCGTAACCAGCACTTCGTGAATCGACTCACTGACAAAGGTGGTGGGGTTATATGGAATATAATATTCCAGGCCTTCCGGAAACGACTTGGACAGCTCTTCCAGCTTTTGAGCAATGCCGGTCGCCACTTGCAGCGAATTGGCACCGGGCCGCTGAAAAACCCCCATTGCAACCGACGGTTTGCCATTGAGCTGAACCGACCAGTAATAGCCTTCGGCGCCCAGTTCGACACGGGCCACATCTTTAAGCCGCAAAATCTGACCGTTCGGAGCGGCTCTGAGTACAATATCTTCAAATTCCTGAACCGTACTCAAACGCCCGAGTGTTTTGATGGTATACTGGAATTGCTGGTTGTCGGGGCTGGGCGTCGAACCAATCTGGCCGGCAGCGACTTCAATATTCTGTTCCCGCACCGCCGCCAGCACATCACCCGTGGTCAAATGACGGGCTTTGAGTTTTTCCGGATCCAGCCATAACCGCATGGCAAAATCCTTGGAACCGAAAACCATAATGTTTCCCACCCCCGGCACACGAAGCAGTTCGTCTTTCATCCGCAGATTGACATAATTGCTCATATAAATATCGTCGTACCGGCCATCGGGTGAAATCAGGCTGGCCACCAGCGTAATATTGGATGACTGCTTTTGTGTGGTAATCCCCAGGCGTTTGACTTCTTCGGGCAGCTTGGCTTCGACGGTGGCAACGCGGTTCTGCACCAGCACCGTGGCCATATCGATATCGGTACCCACTTCAAATGTTACCGTCACGCTCATCCGTCCATTGTCGCTGCAACTGGAGGAAATATACAGCATATTATCGACACCGTTGATCGCCTGCTCGATGGGCGTGGCCACGGTTTCGGCCACGACTTCCGCATTGGCACCGGGATACGTCGCTTCGACCACCACGGTCGGAGGAGTAATATCCGGCGTCTTTTCCACGGGCAGCATCGGAATAGTAATCAGGCCGATCAGCACAATGACAATTGATATCACGCTGGCAAAAATCGGACGATTGATAAAAAATTCACTAATCATAGATAGACGATCTCCTTACCGCATCAGGTTTGATGCTGACAGGGTTATGGGTTTTGATTTGCCGAGGCAGGCTTGCCCGCTTCCTTTTGGGCCGGGGCGGGGGCCGCCTGACCTGCCCGCTGCGGAGTCACGGGAGCCCCCGGCCGGATCAGATGAAATCCGCTGACAATATACGTCTGATCCTTCTTGAGGCCAGACTCAATCACAATTTTGTCACCAACCTTGGGACCCAGTTTGACAGGGTTATACTCCACACTATTCTGGGCATTTACCGTCAGAATATACTTGCCGCCAACATCGGAATTAACCGCCCGTTCATCCACCAGAACTGCATTGGTTTTCATCTCGGCGGGCACACGAATCCGCACAAACATCCCCGGCAGCAGCCGCTTGTCGGCATTGGCCACCTGCCCGCGAACCGTAATTGTCCCCGTCATGGTATCGGTCTTATTGTCAATATAATCCAGTACTCCTTCGTAGGCATACCCTTGCTGTCCTGGCAGACCGATCTCAAATTTAGGTCCAGAGCCTTGTTTGGCATCGGATTGATATTTCAGAAAGAATTGATGATACACATCTTCGCCAACATTGAAGTACACATACATTGGATCCATGCGGACCACCGTAGCCAGCAGGGTATTGTCTCCGGCACCGACCAGGTTGCCGACATCCACCAGCCTGCGGCTGACCCGCCCATCTATGGGACTGGTAATGCGTGTATAACTCAAATCAAGCTCGGCAGTCTGCAGACTGGCTTTGGCGGCCAGCACGCGGGCCTGAGCCTGATGGAATTCCGCCTCCCGGGTGGTCAGATCCTGGCGACTGACGGCATTGACCTGGACAGCCTTTTGGACACGCTCATAATCCAGTTGCGCCCGCTGCAGTTCCGCTTCGGCCACGGCAAGCTGCGCCGTGAGCTGTTCGCAGCGAGCCCGATACTCGTCGCTTTCGATAGTAAACAGCAGATCTCCGGCCTTGACTTCTGTGCCATCCACATAATCGACGCTCTTGAGATATCCCTTGACGCGGGCACGAATATCGACCTGCTCAATCGCATCGGTATTCCCTGTAAACTCATAATACGCTTGAACATCCTGAACCACAGGGTCCTGAACCATCACCACAGGAGCCATTCCCATCGCCCCCTGCTGAGGTGCCGCCTGGACAGTTACCCGTTTATAAACGAACCACAAGATGACTGCTGCCAGCACTGCCAGCAGCAAAAAGGAAATCACTTTCTTCATAGTCCGAAAACCTGCCTTTCAATGGATAATGAGAAATCAACCATAACGATGGGTTTAATGCGTTGCCGGCTGGGCCTGCCCGACGGTGTCTGGGGTATGTGAAATCTGCCAGCCGCCGCCGAAGCCTTTATAGAGCCGCACCAGCGTCTGCAATACTTCGCCCTGGCTGGCGGCAAGCTGATCCTGCTGGACAAACAACGACCGCTGCGTCACCAGAACATTCTGGAAATCGGTCAGCCCGGTCTGATACAGCTTTTCCACCAGTTCCACCGACCGCACCGAAGCTTGAACGGATTCGGCCAGCAGGGCCTGACGCTGCTGCTGCTGATAATAGGAGACCAAGGCGTTTTCCACATCCTCAGCAGCCAACAGGACCGCATTTTCCCAGTTGGCCAGCAATTCCTTTGCCGCAGCTTCTTCCATTTTAATCACATTACGAATGCGGTTGCCGTCAAACAGATTCCACCGCAGCCCGGGACCAACCGAATAGGCCTGGTTATGAATATTGCCCAAACCGCTCAATTGACGGGATTGAATTTCAAACGTACCGACCAGCTGCAGCGAGGGGTATAAATCCGCTGTCGCCACTCCGATTCGGGCCGTCTGAGCCGCAAGCTGCCGTTCGGCACGACGAATATCAGGACGATTGCGAAGCACATCCGCAGGCACACCAATCACAGCCTGTCGGCAAATCGTCGGCATCCCCGAGAAGGTCCCCAGACGGTCTTTGAGCGATGTCGGCATCCGGCCCAGCAGCACTCCCAGACGGTGTATTGCCGCAGCCTCTGCAATCTTCAGCACATGCAGTTCCGATCGGGTGCTGGCCAGATTGGATTCGGCCTGTCGCACATCCAGCTCGGGAGCCAATTCATACTGAAACCGACTTTGGGTTAACTCCAGCGTCCGCTGCTGAATAGTGATGTTTTCCGTGACATAGACAATCCGGGCCTGGATGGTTCGCAATTCAATATAATTACGGCACACTTCGGCCAGCAGCGTCACCATCACATCCCGATAATCTTCGACGGAAGCCTGATAAGAGGCCTTGGCGGATTCGACAGACCGCTTAATGCGACCAAATAAATCGATCTCCCATTGAAAATCAAATCCAGCTGAATGCAGATTGATCGGGTCGATCGGGTCGTGAGAAAGCATCGTACCGTCTTTGCCAACTTTGACACGACTGTAAGCCCCCATCGCATCCACCGTGGGAGAGTACTGCCCCGCAGCATAATCCCACATCGCTCGAGAGGCTTGCAGCCGATACACTGCCGCCTGGATGGAGCGATTTTCCGCCAGAGCCTGTTGAATCAGTTCATTGAGCTGGGCGTCGCCAAATATTGTCCACCACTCAGCGAGATTGGGATCTGTCTGGACGGCCACGACCCCCGCCGAGTCCTGCGACCACTGCTCCGGGACATCCCATTTGGGCTGCTGGTATTCCTGACCCACGGTACAGCCCTGCATTGCCGCAGCCGCACCAAGAGCCAATATCACAATCAGTGCATCCCGCATCCATATGGATCGATTTTCTCGTGTTCTATTCATATCCATCATCTATTCATCCTTATCACTCGTCCCGTCGGCATTGTTATAACAACACCGCAGAGGTTGACTATCCTGACAAAAGCCCTTGAGGTGATATCTGTTGTTCCGGAGATACAATCAATTGAGATTATATAGGCCGCACCCTGCAAAGCAAATGAGAAACCGCCGCAAAGGGTGATTCAGCCGGAAACACAATTCAAAAAGTGCTGCTTGAACTGGGTTTTATATTTCTATCTTTTGTGACTCCACTTTATGATTAATTTTGCCAACAAATATTTAAAACATTTATTTCAAATGATTATTTATCAAATTTCTGCCGCGTTGTCAACCCCTTATTTTATGCGTTGTGTTATTTTACGCTGGCCTCTTCGACGCACAGGGTCCGACGTTTTTTTGTGACTGGACCATAAATCGTTATGTTTGAGAATCTTACAACACACCCCAAAAAACATACTCGCCTATCGCCCCAGCAATCTGACTATCATTCAAAAAATATCCAGAAACATCTCAAAAAATCGATTGACTTGCCCGCACCCGATTTACTACAATGTCGCGGATTTTGTGTCTACTGTAAAAGGAATCCTTAATGCAGGAGAAACCAAGTGGAAAATGTAGCTGGATTTTTACAACAGAAGCTTTCCGCGGACAATTATGCCCGACTGACGGCCATTGCCAACCCGAAGATGCACGCTTTCGTGGCCGAGGCCATTGAATTGACCGAACCGGCCGAAGTCGTCGTCTTCACGGACAGCGATGACGATATAGCCACGATTCGAAAGTGGGCCTTGTCCGGCGGCGAAAAGCCCCTGAAAACCCCTGGTCATACCTACCACTTCGATGGCCTCAACGACCAGGGACGCGATACATTCAGCACACGTTACCTCCTGCCCAAGGGTATGGATCTGGGCGAAAGCCTCAATTCCATCGAACGCGAAGGCGGCCTGTCGGAAGTCAAGGGCTTCCTGAAAGGGTCGATGAAGGGGCGGAAAATGCTGGTCTGTTTCTGGTGCCTGTGCCCCACTGGCTCCGATTTCTCTATCTCCTGCATCCAGATTACAGACTCCCCCTACGTCGCTCACAGCGAAAGTATTCTGTATCGCCCCGGTTATGAACAATTTAAAAAACTCAAGCCGACCGAGGACTTCTTCCGCTTCCTGCACAGTGAAGGTGAGCTCGACGAAAACGGCTGCAGCAAAAACTGGCAGCAGCGCCGCGTTTATATCGACCTGACCGACAATATGGTTTATTCGGTCAACACCCAGTACGCCGGCAACACCGTCGGTCTTAAGAAGCTGGCTTTGCGTCTGGCTATCCAGAAAGCCAGCAAAGAAGGCTGGCTGGCCGAACACATGTTCATTATGGGGGTCAAAGGTCCTCACGGCCGCACAACCTATTTCACCGGTGCATTTCCCTCGGCCTGCGGCAAGACCTCCACAGCCATGCTTCCCGGACAAACCATCATCGGCGACGACATTGCCTATCTCCGCAAACGTAACGGCGTCATGTATACCGCCAATGTCGAACAGGGTATTTTCGGCATCATCGAAGACGTCAACGCCAAAGACGACCCGGTGATTTACCAAGCCCTGACCACCCCGGGCGAAGTGATCTTCGGCAACGTCCTGGTCAAAGACGGGATGCCTTACTGGCCTGGCATGGGCCGTGAGATGCCCGACGAGGGCGACAGCTTCAACGGCCCCTGGCATAAGGGCAAAACCGACGCCGAAGGCAAACCGTTACCGCCGGCTCACAAAAACGCCCGCTATACGATTCGCCTGTCAGCGCTGGCCAATCTCGACAAACAGGCCGACAATCCCGACGGGGTACCCGTGGGCGGCATCATCTACGGCGGACGCGACAGCGACACACTTGTCCCCGTCGAGCAGGCCTTTGACTGGACCGAAGGCATTATCGCCAAGGGTGCCTCAATTGAATCCGAAACCACCGCCGCAACCCTGGGCAAACAGGGCGTGCGGACATTCAATATTATGGCCAATCAGGATTTTGTCTCCATCCCGCTGGGCAAATACATCCAGAATAACCTGGACTTTGCCAAAGGGGTAAAAAATCCGCCGCTGATTTTCTCAGTCAATTACTTCCTGCGGGATGAGAACGGCAAGTTCCTCAACGGCAAGCTCGATAAGATGGTCTGGGTGCTGTGGGCCGAATTGCGGATACATAACGACGTCACTGCTCTCAAGACCCCGACCGGCTGGATTCCCAAATATGACGATCTTGTCCCGCTGTTTAAGAGCAAATTGAACATCGATTACACCCAGGATGCTTATATCAAACAATTTACGATTCGTATCCCGAACCTGATCGCCAAGTATGACCGCGTCGAAGCCATCTATAAAGCCAAGGTCTCCGATACGCCCAAGATTGTCTATGACACCTTTGCAGCCATTCGCAAGCGTCTTGAAACCGCAAGGGCCCACTACGGCGATACCATCAACCCGATGGATCTGAAATAAACCGGAATGAGGATTAAAAAAAGGCTGGAACGCCAGGTGGCATTCCAGCCTTTTTTATTTTGGTTTGCGATTTAAATCACCTCAGAACGTAATTCGCAATCCGCCATTGAGGGTATGCGACAGCAGGTCACTGTTCACTGTCATCGTGTAATCCGCAAACAGGCTGATATTGGACTTGAGATACCAGTCCAGCCCGCCGGCAAAAACGCCGCTGTTGCGATCAATCTGAAGACCCGAATTCGTATAGGTCGATCCCAGCAGGCTGACGCTGCCGGCCATCTGGTCATTCAAAAATTCATAATCCCATGCCGCCGAAACAAAGGGGCGCAGATGTGTTCCGTTCTCAAGGGTAAACATCCGACTGACCCGCACACCCAGCGTTTGCCGCAGGCTGTCTGTATCATTGCGATGCACATCCAGATTCAAGGTTCCGGCACCGCTTTCTTTGCAGCCCCCATCGGAACGCAGTGTATAATGATAAACCACAAACGGCTCCACGTCATAGCCATAGACATCATAAAATAAACCCCCGCCGACAAACAGGCTGTATATGTCGGATTCATAGTCCCCTTTAGCCCTCAATCCCAGAGGAATAATCGGCCGGCGTGTTTGAGTCCAGGCATGACCGTAAGACAGCCCTGAATCCATATGCCAGGTGTCCGTAAACCAGCTTCCGTACAGGTTTCCATAAACAGAGGTAATGTCGGAATGACCACTCCCTTCAAAACCATTGACACCACTCCACAGAGCCGCAATACTGGTGCCCAGCATGAAATTCTCATGAACCAAGGTTTCGGCACCCACGTCCACACCATGAGTTTCCCATCGGTATCCTTTGGCCCCACGGCTGCCATCCACCTGCCCCCAGTCATTCAGGGTCCGGGAGTAACCCATCCAGCGTCCTTCACTCATCTGCGGCAAATTCGCAGAGGCTCGCATAGCTTCTCCCAATTGACCGTTGCTGACATCCGCAAGGGCATAATCCCATATTCCCTTTTTCGATTGACGTGATGCCAATTGAACCGTACTGATGCGCCCCTGCGTGGAACCATGGACCGTGCCCATTTGCTGTCCTAAAACCTGACTGGCCCCCTGGTATCCCTGAGGCTGCATTTGCTCCATCACCTGATTCAGACTATTCTCATCCAATTGCTGCAGCTGCGTCATTTCCGCCCCACCCTGCCCGGCGTTGGCCGCCTGTTGCAGAATCCCGGCAATCTGTCCCATGTTGCCATTGCTTCCGGTCCCGGACGCCTCTGAAAAATCGCGATCCATTTGAGTGGTCAGAATTACATTCTTGCCGTCTCCTGACAGCGATAAATCAAAGTCCAACAGGAAAGACCGATCGGAAATGGCCTCCTTCAGATTCGCAGGGTCACCTTCAATCCCATCGGAGGTCTGAATAATGGTATAATCCCGCTGAGCCGTAATCACTTCTGTAGGAACCGCTTTGACCGTACCGCGAATCAGCTCGGCGGTCGTAGCGGCAATTTTGTCGGCAGCACCGGCATCATCGAGTTCGATTTCCAGTGTTCCGCCATCCAGCTTGAAATGATCCACTGTTAATGTTCCGATGGAATTACCCGGACGGACAGAACCGCCGGACACGGTCAGATCACTGTCCAGAACACCAACGCCACCCAGCCATCCCCCTTCCACCAGAACGTCACTGACAAACGCACCGTTAATCACCAGTCCGCCGTCTTTCACACGGGTATCGCCCGTGAATGTGCAGTCTTCATCAAGCGTCAGTGTGCCTGCACCGGTCTTGAGCAGTCCGCCTGTGCCGCTGATAGCCCCCACGGAACCTTCATAGCCGTTGGTATCCATGGTGACCTGATGTCCATTGAGCAATTCAATGGCATTGGGCAGTGCAACATCATCCGACCAACGCAGCACCGCTCCATCAATCTCAGCATCTCCGTCGCCCAGGACGTCGTCATCCACAACATCAATCAGTGTTAACACACGAGCTCCATTCGCTGTCATTGCATAGGCTGCCGTATTGGAAAAGTCACACACCACAAACGTCTCATTGCCATCCCAGCCACCCGCGGCCCCAAGAGAGCTCTGGGCCGCAGATTGCATCTCCATACTGAACCAGTAGGTTTTTCCCACTGTGGCATGAAAGGTTGTTGTCTTGCTGAATACAATATAATAAATGCGGTTCTGAGTATGGCTGTATTGCGGATTATTGGAAATGGAATCCTGAATAGCCTGGGGTATCGCATCCAGATGTCCCTGCAACACTTCAAACTGATCCGGATGCTCCGGGTCAATCACGGCAATCGTCACATGACGACCGTTATCCTGATACCAGTAATTCTGATCCGGATCTTCACCCAGCTCTTCGGCATCCAGATTAACGCAGATTTCCGGCGCCATATCTCCAACCGCCGTATAGGTATGGGTGACTCCGTCTTCGGCCAGATAATCTTCGATACGAAGCTGACCGATAAAACTGAAGGTTTCTCCCGCCGTGGTCACCACGGGCACTTCCCCGTCTTCATCATAGGCACTGATCAGCCAAGCAGAAAAATCGATCTGGCCCGAAGAATATTCCCCCGGCTGCTGCTCGCGAAGTAGAATCAAGCCATCATAGGTAACGTTGATGGTACACAGCGTGCTGGCACCCTGGGGCAACCGATCTGATACCACCGTGAACGGCTTGGAGACTTCCGACATCATCCCCATCGACCCTCCCTGGTCCGCCAGATGCATATCTTCAAACGGCGGATTAAAATCATGGTAATATTTGGCAGCAACCGCCCGAACGGCCCCCCCGCCCAGACGAGCTACATCCGCGTCGGTCCAGCCATAAAAGATAGTCCTGCCGTCATCGGTATAGGTCTGTTCGGCATTGACTTTTCCATCATAATCACACCACCCGTTAACCATCGTCCCCAGCTTGACCCAGGCCCACAACCCTCCTTCCTGCGGATCATACTCCATTTCAAAAGGTTCCGACCACACCCCAGCCGTAAGAACAAACCCCATCACGCCTAACACAATCCATCGCTGTCTCATACTTACAATCCCTTTCAACACAAATCTGGTAACCTGACATCCAACATATCGCATTATCAGTATTGATAATGCAATGTGTTAATGCGACTCGTTTCAAATGACTATATGCTCGCAATTCCGGCACAAATACCGTTGCAAATACAACAACGTTTCAGAAAATTGGCGAACCGGCGAGTATCATCAAAACATTACAAACACTATCGGCAAAAACGACAGACAATCTTCAAAATACTGAATTGCAAATCGGTCGTGTTCAGCACAACATCGGTTGTGGCTGAGGCCTACTCAAGCCTCTGGCATAGACATGATCAAAATAATGATCACCCTGTTTGAGTGATAGTACCAACGAACCTCGGTCCTGAATCTTGCCAACGATCGGAAGACATGAAACACCAGGCGACATTCCAGCCCTTGTGTATGTAATGCCGCACAGCCCTCATTCTGCAAAATATCAAACTTACCTTAAACAATCTTTGCGAATCAGTCGAAATTGTCAATAGGATAATCGATACCGCAGCCTGAGATGAGGCTGAGTACCGCTTCCCTCTGAGCAGGAACAGAATAAGCTGTTCAGCAAAAAACATTCTTGATAGATTGTTTGACAAACGGATGCCAGCAGCATAAGCTGCCGCTATCAAAAGGAAGCGGATTCGGGCTATCCCGGATAAAGGATGCAAATTGTGGACCCAAATGAACTTGAAAAAGAGTTTTTGAAATCACTCGACGAATCGTTTAAAGGTGGGGATCCCGGCCAGGACCTCTTATCATCAGACCAGCATGCTGTTGAAAATCCTCACTGGATTCGCCTCGGCCAGCTCATTCTACGAATGCATGACGGCGACCTCGAAACACGCTATATCCACCGCCTGGAAAGATGGCTTATGGCGGACCCCGAGGCTCTGGATTATTACGTCCAATTCACATGGCTTTGCACAAGCCTGTATTTGCTGTACAATCCCTGCAAAATCTGGCAGGCGGAAACGATAGGCAGCAAAAGTACGGTTTAATGTTGTAAATTCCCCCCACATCCCAAACACAGGGCGACGCCCTCTGTTTTCCCTAAAAAAGACATCTAATCTCTCTTAAAGTTATATCAATAATTCCCATTGCCCCCTTGACATGAAAGGTCCAATCTGATAGCATACGATTAAGCTCCTTCTGCCGCCTGTGGTTGTAGCCCTGAGAAGCCTCCCCGGCTTCTTCCTCCTTCTAAGCCGCAGGCGGTCTTTTTTTTTCATTTTTGCTGTCTTTTTATTAAATCTTTTTCAAACCGCTGGCCGATACATTCCGTAGAAACATCCAGGGAAAAACAAACTCAAGCAATGACATACAATGGCTCTTAATCAATAACCCAAAAGGCTATTTTAGCTGACTCCCGAATCGCTGAATCTTGAGTGCTGACACACAAGGCAGATCGTAATCCTTAGGCGACCAGCGACGACGCTAAAACGGATACGAGAAGAGCCATTCTGAAAAAGGGAGAGCCGTACGCTCTCCCCTTTTATTGTCTATTGCAATAAAGGAGCCTGGAGGGGGATAGTGAGCTACAGGAGCCATCCATCTGATCCTGACTTCCTCGTTGACCTGCTTGAAGCCCTGGCAGCTGAGTTATTTATCTGGCCTGGCAATATCGGAAGATCAAAAGCAATTTCATCGTTGATTGCACAGGTTCGATCCCGCATAAACCAAGGTTTTTTCCAGACATAAGCGATTTTTACCTTGACAGCCTGATTCGGCGTCTGTATGGTTCGTCAGGTTTAGCCACGGCAAAAGAAATCCGGATAGAGTGTATCCGGCTATTTTCAAAATGCCGGAACCGGCTGACCAATGGCCCATTTTTTAAAACATAACTCTTTGTATTATAGATTTTTATATTAATATTGATACGCCGTATCCAAATAATTTAGATTGTGTAAAAATGGCAAAAACAGCTAAAGATAAGTCGCTGGTGATTGTGGAATCACCCGCCAAAGCCAAAACGATCAATAAATACCTCGGCCCTGATTTTGTGGTCAAGGCCTCCATGGGACATATTCGGGATTTACCCTCCAAAGGCCTCAATGTCGATCTGGAACACAATTTTGAGCCGACCTATGAAATCGCCCCCGGACGTAAAAAAACGGTCGCTGCACTGAAGGCGGAGGCCAAAAAATGCTCGACTGTGTATCTGGCAACCGACTTGGACCGCGAAGGGGAAGCCATCGCCTGGCATCTGGCCGAAGTCCTGGGACTCAAGGATGAAAACACATTCCGGGTCGTCTTTAACGCGATTACCAAAAACGACATCCAGAAAGCCTTCTCCAGTCCCGGTAAATTGGACATGCACCGTGTCATGGCCCAGCAGGCTCGACGTATTCTGGACCGCATCGTGGGCTATCAGATCAGTCCTTTGCTCTGGAAAAAGGTTGCCAAAGGACTTTCCGCCGGTCGTGTCCAGTCCGTCGCCGTCAAACTGATCGTCCAGCGAGAACGGGAGATTCGCTCCTTTGAACCCAAAGAATACTGGCTGATTCCCGCAATCTTTTCGACCAAATCACAAACCGATTTATCTGTTCAGTGGAAGGCCTTTCTGGGCAGTGATCCGGAGAACCCGCCGGTCCAGGCCCAGCAAAATGCCTGGCTGGCAAAGCACGACGCTTTCAAGGCCGAACTGCATAGTGTCAATGGCAAACCGTTTCATGCAGACAATGAAACACAGGCCAAAGCCGTCCTTGAGGCTTTGCAGGGCGCCGCTTTTACCATCGACAGCCTGACAACCAACCGGGTTCAGTCTCGTCCGGGGGCCCCCTTTATTACATCCACATTGCAGCAGGCGGCAGCCAATCGGCTCGGCTTTTCAGCCTCCAAAACCATGATGCTCGCACAGCAGCTCTACGAAGGTATTGACCTGGGAACGATGGGCGCCCTGGGTCTGATTACCTATATGCGTACTGACAGCACCCATTTGTCATATGAGGCGATTCAGTCCGTACGGCATTTTATTGAACATCAATATGGGAAGAATTATCTGCCGGAAAAGCCGAATTTCTTTTCATCATCCAGGGATGCTCAGCAAGCTCACGAAGCCATCCGACCGACCGATCCGGATTTGACACCGGATGATATCCGGCAATTTCTGACCGATGACCAGTTCAAACTCTACGACTTGATCTGGCGACGGTTTGTGGCCTGCCAGATGGCAGCGGCCCAGTGGGACACGACGCGAGCCGAAATCATGGCCAAAACAGCCATCGGCCCCTGCGTCTATCGTGCCTCGGGACGTGTGCAGGTGTTTGATGGCTTCACAAAAATATGGTCCACCGCCACCGAAGAGCCGGTTCTGCCAGAAATGACCATCGGCCAGGCGGTCTCTGCCGTCTGGATCGATGCCCAGCAGCATTTCACCAAGCCGCCGGCCCGCTATACCGAAGCGTCTCTGGTTAAGGCCCTTGAAAAAGAAGGAATCGGACGTCCCAGCACATATGCCTCCATCATTTCCACGATTCAGGAACGTCAGTACGTGGAAAAGAAGGATAAGAAATTCTACGCGACACAAATTGGCGAGATTGTCACAGACAAACTGGATGAATTTTTCCCGCAGGTGATGGATATCGCCTTCACCCGCCACATGGAAGAGCAGCTTGACAAGATCGAAGATCAACATCTCGACTGGGTCAACGTCCTGAAGGAATTTTATACACCCTTCTGTGACAGTCTCGAAAACGCCAAAAAAGAAATGGTCCACGCCAAGGCTGAGACCCAGCCCAGCGAATACCAGTGTCCCCAGTGCGGGCAACCCATGGTTTATCGTTTCGGCAAAAACGGTCGCTTCTTAAGCTGTTCCAAATATCCCGACTGCAAATTTGCCTGTCCCTGCGATAATGAAGGCAAAATGGTGCAGGAAACGACCACGGAGCATCCCTGCCCCAACTGTGGCAAACCGCTGGTGCAGAAACGCGGCCGTTTTGGCACGTTTTTGGGCTGTTCGGATTATCCGACCTGTAAAACCATCGTTCGCCTTGATAAACAGGGTCAGCCTCTGCCGCCCAAGCCTCCGGCCCAGCCGACCGGCGTCACCTGTCACAAATGCGGCAAGGGAGAATTGGTTATCCGCCAGAGCAAACGCGGACCGTTTTTGGGATGCAATAAATTCCCGCGATGCCGGACAATCGTCAAAATGGACAAGCTCGATATGCTCAAAGACTTACAGAGCAAAGGCCAGTGGCCTCCCAGAGATGAACAGCAGGCTAAAGACATACTCGGCGGCGGGGATGATACCAAAAAGACCGCCAGAAAAAAAACGGCAAAAACAGATACGCAACCTTTATCTGAGTAGTATATGGCAGAACCTGATATGAACGACGCTGCAGCAAAAGAACTATTCGAAATCGTCGAACCTATCGGCAAACGTGTCCTGATTCGCAAGGATGAGGATAAAAAGCAGACCAAAGGCGGGATTCAACTGCCGGACAATATCGAAATTCCCACTATCACCGGGCGAATTGTCGCGGTCTCTGCAGAAGTGGAAATGTCCAGCGAATATCCGCTGCGACAATATGACAAGGTATTATTTAACCCCAAGGGCGCCATTCCGGTGGATTTCGAAGGTGATAACCGGCTGTTTGTGGTCGAAGTGGAGAATGTCGTCGCCGTATTTCGCAAACAAAAATAAACACGGCGATTCCTCAGATTGATAGGGTTCGCAGAGCGGCCATAAAACGAATATGGCCAAGGTCATCACACCCTTGGCCATATTCAACAACACCTCTCCTCCAGCGCTAATGCAAAATAAACATAAAAGACGCTCTATGATTGCCTTTTGCAACGGATCCGTGTCGCCGCTGCGCCTAACGCAAGAAGCAGAAAGGTTGCAGGTTCAGGAATGTTGTTGTCATCGTCGTCTTCAATGACATAGGTCACATCCACATCGCCGCGATAACCGGAGGTGCTGACTGGCGAAGCAGACGGCGAAGATGGGGACTTAATCAATCCTCCGTTGTTGGACGATGCGCCGCCCACAATCCCGACTTCTGGCAGCTTGTCAAATTGCTCACGCTCGAACACGGCTACTACCAGCTTGGGGCTATCCATACGAACGAAGGTCTGAGCAGTACCAACTTCACCGACATCCCCAATCCAATACAAAAACCGATACCCGGTGCTGGGTACTGCCACCACTTTGACCTGATCGCCGATCTGGACTCGATGGACTCCATTGCCTGGCGAGACTCTTCCGCCATCGACAGGACTGGATTGCAGCAACAACGCATACCCCGTGTCATCTACTGCAAAAGCCGATAAGCCCAGACTCACAAACATCAAGCATACAATTACTGCATACGGGCAATAGTATTTCATCTGTACACTCATCATAAATTATCCCCCCGGATAAGTTACATTTTAACCAACTTTTCTTGCCCGCCTCGCTCTTGTCGCTTTGATTCACATCCTGTGAGGATACAAAGGTGAGAATAAAAACCCTCTGTTTAATGACCTCATTGTCATTAATGTGATTATTTCCCCCCCTTTAGGGGGGGGGGAAATAATGTCGTACTCTTCAAAAAATGCTAAATTAGCGCTTGCGGCCGCAAGTACGCAGAGCCAGCCAGCCAGCACCCAGCAGAACCATCGTCATCGGTTCCGGAATGGGAGTCAGAATGCCGCCTTCGAGGTAGTTAAATGTACCCTTGGTTCCCAAACCTGTCAATGAACCCAGATCCCGTGTCGGAGCACCAGGGCTGGTGAACCAGACAACCGAGGAATCCACGCCGGGGGCAATCTGAATTGCAAACAGACCTTCAACACTGGTCGCAGGGACACCAACCGTGGTCCACGAAGTGGGATCATTGGTGCCAGCATCATACCCGGTACCAGTCACAACCGCACCCGGCAAAAGGGCCACTGAAAACCAGCTAAAGGTATTCGTGGCATTTTTGATTTCGTAGGCATAAATATACCCACCTCCAGTAGCAGCATACACCGTACTGGTCACTTCAGCAGAACCGGTTCCATAAACGGGGGAGAAGGTCGTTGTAATCTGCTGGACCTGTGAGCTATACGCCGGCAGAGCGACTGCCTGCAAGCTCATTGCGCAAAACGCAATCACCGCAAGAGATACCATCAGTTTCTTCATCATTTCCTCTCTTTCTGAGTTTATCAGCATTGATAAACTGCTTGAGACTTTTCAACGAGAAAAGCCCTTTTTACACATTTTACACCACAAATACTACACGATTTGCCACAACACAACACACTTAACACACACATCACACAAATAACAGCCCACACAGGCTGACACACGCATTATTAATATTCACGATCCTTGTGAAAGACTTATCCCCTGATCTGAATGACCCTCATCTGCTGACAAAGAGAAAAGACATTCATCCTTGAATAGATTTAACTTTTCAAAGATTCACTGCTGTATAGCTCTCTTCACGCTATTGATTTAAGCGTATTAAACCAAATAAGCCGTTTCCAGTCAAGAAAAAAAACTGTAAATATTCGCCTTATTAGCATCAAAAACGGCGTTTTCAATAAAATAGGTAAAAATACCTAATTTTCGTCATCATGACAGGATTTATCAGATATTATTGGCCTGCCGGCGGAGTCTTAGCCCCAGGAACCGGTTTGCCTTGGACAAATCGACTGATATTTCGGAGCGCCTGGCGAAGACGGTGCTCATTCTCGACAAGTGCGATCCGCATACAGTACTCTCCGTTTTCACCAAACGCCCTTCCCGGCGCAATGGAGACATTGGCGTACTCCATAAGGTCCATTGCAAAATCTATGCTGCCTTTGCCTTTGGACTGTTCAACCGGATAGCGTGTCCAGACGAACATCGAAGCCCTCGGAATATCAACCTGCCAGCCCATTTTTTTCAGACCCTCGCAGACGACATCCCTGCGAGCCTGATATTTCGCGTTTTGCTGCACAATAAAATCATCGCATTCCCGCATGGCGATAATACTGGCAATCTGAATAGCCTGGAAAATTCCGTAGTCATAATATCCTTTAATGGTAGCCAGTGCTTCGACCATTGTCTTATTACCTGCGACAAAACCAATCCGGAATCCGGCCATACTATACGGTTTACTGAGAGTCGTAAACTCAACTCCAACGTCTTTAGCCCCTTTTGTGGATAGGAAACTGGGTGCTTTATAGCCGTCAAAGAGGGTTTCTCCATACGCAAAGTCGTGAATCACGGCAAATTTAAATCGCCTGGCCAATTCTACAACACCTTCAAAAAAACCAGGGTCCACAGTCATGGCCGTGGGATTATGGGGGTAATTGAGAATCAGCAGCTTGGGTTTCGGGAAAAGCCGTTCGCATACCAGTGCAATCGTGTCCAGAAACTTCTGGTCGTTGCCCAGCGGGACCGAGATAACATTGGCACCGGCCAGGGCTACCCCATAGATGTGGATCGGGAAGGCCGGGTCGGCAACAATAGCTGTGTCGCCGGGGCCGAGCATCGCCAGGCACATGTGGCTGAAGCCTTCTTTGGAGCCGATGGTGGCCAGCACTTCAGTTTCGGGATCCAGCTCGACATTCCACTTGCGGGCATACTTTAAAGCCATTTCCCGTCGGAGGTTATAGATACCTTTGGAGGCACTGTATCGCTGATTGCGAGGGTCTCTGGCGGCTTCGCAGAGCTTTTCCACGACCCGCTGCGGGGCGCCGTCCATGGGATTTCCCATCCCCAGGTCGATAATGTCGATATCTGCCTGCCGCTTCTTGTGCTTAAGGGCGTTAAGCCTGCCAAATAAATAGGGTGGAAGGCGCTTGACCCGATCCGCTGGTACAATTTCAAAATCACTCATTTTAACCTCAGTCCATTCGATTATTTAAATTCAGGGTATATAGTTTATCGGCAGGCCGGTCAAGTTTCAAAAATATTCCGACGCGATTCGCAAAAACTAAACCCGCAGATTACAGGGGCAATTTGAAAATTGGGTTCGTTTGGTGAGAAACAAGAATGGAAGGATACAACAATACATGGATTCAAGAATAGATGATATCGGCCCATACCAGGAATTGTGGGGGATTTTCTTTTAGGCTTTGCAGAAAAAGGCGTAAAGCGGGTCCGTATTTTTCCCGATAAAGTGAACGAGTCACCATAGGCTATTGGCGTAAGACACCCTGTTTGAACACCCCTGCCAGTATTGAGTTGCTGTACATTCAAATAAATTATCGGGCTCTGCCGGGAAAGGAAAGACAATGTTTAAAAAGATGAATTTGACGGTTCGCGGTCGGATTTTTCTGCTATTGGGATGCTTTGTTATCAGTATGCTGATTATGCAGACGGTCGGGTGGATGGTTCAGCGGAGCCTGTTTAATAAGGTCTATCTGCCGCTGTTTGCTGAAAAGGTACTGGATACCCACAAGGTCACAATGCAGTCCGGGGTGGAATGCCAGGTCAGTGCCCTGGTTGAAAAGCTCAAGGGGGTAACCGACCCGAAAGAACAGGCCGCGATTGTCGAACGGGAAACTGACCCGGTACGGTTTTATGAAGATAAATCGGGATATTTTTTCAGCTACACGACCGAGGGGGTGCGGGTGAATGTGCCAACCAACAAGAGTCAGAATGGCCAGAACCTGATTGACCTCAAGGATCAAAAAGGCAATCTTTTTATTCGGGAGTTGATCAAGGCAGCCGAACAAGGCGGCGGATTTGTGGAATATTATTTTGAGAAGCCGGGCAAGGGGATTCAGCCTAAATTGTCGTATGTAAAAATGATCCCTGGAACTTCAATTCTTATCGGTACGGGTGTTTATATTGATAATGTGGCCCAGGAAACCGAACTGCTCAACGAGAAATTGGATAAGGCGAAAAAGCCGTTTACCATCGGGCAGACGGTTCTTTACGGTGTGGTTGCGGCAGTAACGCTGGTGTTCAGCGTGTTGATTTCGCGCGACACGACCCGGCGGATTTCGTCGGCGGTGACGGCTCTGCGTCAGAGCAGTGAAAGTATTCACAACGCCAGCCAGCAGGTCGCCACAGCGTCGCAGTCGCTGGCCCAAAGCTGCAGCGAGCAGGCGGCCGTACAGGAAGAAAGCTCGGCGGGACTGGCGGAGGTGTCGTCGATGACTAAACAGAATTCGGAGCATTCACAGCAGGCCAGCGACCTGGCTAAAGAGGCTGAACAGGCCGTCAGCGAAGGCTCGCAGGCAATCTCACGGATGAACCAGGCGATTCAGAAGATACGCCAGTCGTCGGAAGAAACGTCCAAGATCATCAAGGTCATCGATGAGATCGCGTTTCAGACGAATCTGCTGGCGCTGAATGCGGCGGTGGAAGCCGCTCGGGCGGGTGAGGCAGGCAAGGGCTTTGCGGTGGTGGCCGAGGAAGTCCGCAACCTGGCGATGCGCAGTGCGGAAGCGGCCAAGAATACCTCATCGCTGATTGAACAGGCGGTCAACAACGCCGGTCAGGGTGTGGTGTGCATTGAAGATGTCAATACGTCGCTGGGGACGATTACCGCTGCCATCGGCAAGACCAACCAGATTATTGCTGAAATCGCGGGGGCATCTCAAGAGCAGGCGTCCAAGCTCCAGCAGATTACGGCATCCGCATCGGAAATCGACAAGACGACCCAGCAGAATGCCGCGATTGCCGAGGAAAGCGCCAGTGCCGCCAATGAGCTGCAATCGATGGTTCAGGACCTCAATTCCGTGGTGTACCACCTGCTGCAATTGGCCGGATCGGGACAGGCTGCGGGAACAAAGACAGCCCAAATCAGCAAATCGCTTTTGCTGACGGACCACCTGTATCATCAGATTGCCGAGGCCCCGAACAAATCAGCCAGGCAACGCGTATAGATTTACGATTTAAGTCAACAAAAAAGGCCCGGTACAGGAATCGATTTGCCTATGCCGGGCCTTCGGTTTTTGGAGGATATTATCGCTTGACGCGGGCGTTGCCCTGCCAGATGCTCCAGACCTGTTCCTCGTCGGCAGGCTGGGCGTAGTCGGTCAGCATGGTGGTGGCTAAGGCGCCGGTGGCCCAGCCGAACTGACCCCATTTTTCCGGTTCCCAACCCCGCAGAATAGCATAGAGCATCCCGCCAACAAACCCATCGCCGCCGCCGATACGATCCAGGACGGTGATTTCGCGCGGTTCAATCACATGCCAGTTTCCGCCTTCAGCCACAAGTGCCCCCCAGAGATGGCAATTGACACTGAGGACCTGACGGAGGGTCGTGGCGAAGACGATCGCATTGGGGAAGGCTTTCTGGGCACTGGTGATCATGCCTTTGAAGCTTTCGATCTTAGCAGCAAGGTCTTTGCCGCCGGCTTCAGGCCCTTCCAGGCCCAGGCACAATTGAAAGTCTTCTTCATTGCCAACAAGGATATCAGAGACGGCAGCAATTTCAGTGAAGATGTCGTGAAGTTCCTTTTCGCGATTCTTCCAGAATGAGGCACGGTAATTGAGGTCAAATGAGATGCGTGTGCCGTATTTTTTGGCGGCGCGGGCCAGTTCCAGGCAGAACCGGCTGGTATCAGGAGACAACGCAGCGATCAGGCCGGACATATGAACAATCTGGACACCTTCCTGGCCGAAGAGACGGTCAAGGTCAAAATCCTTGACGTTGAGGGTCCGGCCAACTTCGCCGGCGCGGTCGTTATGGACACGAGGGCCACGGCTGCCATAGCCGCTGTCGGCGAGATTGAACTGATGGCGATAGCCCCACGGGCCGCCCTGATCCACTTCTTTGCCTTCGTAATCCATATGCCGGCTGGCAAGATCGTCCTTAATAAAACGGGCGATGGGACTGTTTTTGACAAAGGTAGTCAGGACCTTGACCGGCAGGCCGAGGTAGGAACAGACACTGGCGACGTTGGTTTCAGCACTGGTGGCCTGCATAATGAGGGTGCGGGCGCAGTGCATCGGCTGGCCGTCGGTGGGAGTCAGACGGACCCCCATGCTGCTGGGAACAACAAGACTATATTTGTATTGTTTTTTCAGTTCGATGCCCATACTATCCTTTCTGTATTATCTATAGCCATATTTGCATATACTGTCTTTTGACTATTTTCTCACGATGTGAGTTATTTTACCAGAGGTTTTTGGAATATCAAGCGACAGGGCTTGAAAATCGGGGCAGATGAAGGCTTTGGGCTTGCAACACAGACTCGCCTTAAGTAGGATAAGTGGCAATACAACATAATAGAAAGTTAAAGCGTTGAAATAAAAGCAAAGATTCGCCTGCGGTGAGCCTCTCTTGTCCCAAGCACAGAGGCTTTGGCTACAGTCCATCAAACAACGCGGCGATACGACAGAGGATAAGGAACAACCTATGCGATATCTTGTTGGACATATTTTTTTGGTATTCATAGCAGTATCGGGAGCGTGGGCCGAGCAGGCCCAGACTGCTGCGGCAGCTGCAAACCCGATGGCCAGGTGGGATCTTGTCGTAAAAGACCCCAATGATCCGAATGATTTGATGCGGACCAAGTGGGAGTCGGTAGCGAAGGTCCTCCAGAATAAGGAACTCGACGAAAAGAGCAAGGCGGACATTGTCGATTACATTATCAGCCCGATCTTCGATTTTGAGCTGATGGGCAAGCTGGCCCTGGGCAAAACTCACTGGCCCAAGCTCAACGCTGCGGATCAGAAAACCTTCACAGCGCTGTTTGTCCAGCGGCTCAAGGCATCCTACCGCGATAAAATCATGATGTATAAAGATGAGCAAGTCGAATTTCAGCCGGCCGTACAGAAAAAAGAGATGATTCAGATCCCGATGACACTGATATCCGACGGAAAGAAAACGGCGATTGTGTACAAACTACACAGGCTGGACAAAACCTGGAAGGTCTATGATGTCGAGATTGAAGGGGTCAGCATTCTTCTGACTTATCGATCGCAATTCGATGATATTCTTGCCCGCGGGACGGTAAAGGACTTGCTGTCGCAGTTGGAAAAACCGGCGGGTTCCTAATTCCCTGGATCCCAACAGGCCTGCATAATGAACCTGCTGAATGTACTCACCGCCTTTTTTTTTGACCGCGTCATTCTGCGCCATCCGGTTGCAGTCCTTGTGTGTTTGTCACTGACGACAGGATTTCTGGGCTACCATATCAGGAATTTCGGACTGGACGCCTCCGCAGAAACGCTGGTGCTGGAAAACGATGCGGACTTACGCTATCTGCGGCAGATCAATGCCCGCTATCAGCAGAACGACTTTCTGGCCCTGGCTTATACGGCCAAGGACGATTTGTTTTCTGAGCCTTCGCTCCGTCAGCTCCGACAGTTGCGGGATGAACTGGCAGCGCTGCCAAATGTCTGCTCTGTAGTTACGATTCTTGACGTTCCTCTGCTGCAAAGCCCTCCTTTGTCGCTGAGCGATTTAACCCGGCCGCTGCCCACACTCATCCAGCCGGACGTGAATCGGGACCTGGCAAAAAAAGAATTTCTGGAAAGCCCCCTCTACAGCAACCTGCTGCTGAGTGCCGACACCCGGACAACAGCAATTCTGATCTATTTTGCCGATGACACCTTATACAACGAACTGCTGCAGAAACGCAATCATCTGCGTGAGAAGGAAAGCCTGGGAACCCTAACGCCGCAGGAACGCATCGATTTGGACCAGGTTCTCAAGGACTTCCGTCGCTGCAGGGATCAGGCCCGCATGGTCCGTCACCAGGATATTCAGACAATCCGTGCCATTATGGATAAATATCGCGGCAATGCGGATCTGTTCCTGGGCGGCGTGAGCATGATTGCCGATGATATGATCACCTACGTCCGGAATGACTTGAAGATATTCGGTACCGGAGTGACCCTGTGTTTGATGATGATGCTGGGCGTTATCTTCCGATCCCTCCGCTGGGTCTGGCTGCCGATGCTGTGCTGTGTGGTATCAGTGCTGTGCATGATGGGGCTGCTGGGCTTATTTGGATGGGAGGTTACAGTCGTCTCGTCCAATTTTGTATCGCTGCAATTGATTATCACCTTGTCCGTCGCCATTCACCTGGTTGTGTATTATCGTGAATTATTAAACCGGAATCCGGACCGTCCCAACCACCAGTTAATCCTCGACACCGTCTGCCACAAAATCAAGCCGTCGGTGTATTGCATGCTGACCACCATTGCCGGTTTTGCCTCGCTGCTGCTGGCTGACATTCTGCCGGTCAGCACGTTCGGCTGGATGATGATTGCCGGCCTGGTTGTGTCTCTGATTATCACATTTGTGCTGTTTCCGGCCGTCCTGATTCTGCTGCCCAAAGAAGCCCCCCAAAAAAGCAAAGGCCGGAGATTTGCCTTAACGCCGATTCTGGCTCAATGGACTCAGGCACGAGGCAGCCTGACGGTGGGTCTGTGCGGGGCGATTGTGATTCTCAGTATCGCGGGGATTTCAAAGCTGACGGTGGAAAACTGCTTTATCGATTATTTCAAGGAAAGCACCGAGATTTATCAGGGGATGAAATTAATCGACCAGCGGCTTGGCGGCACAACCCCGCTGGATGTGATTGTGGACTTTGCAAAACCCCAGGCCTCCCCTGCAGCTGCAACCCCGGCTGCGGCGGACACGGACGACATCTTTGATGCATTTGATGAACTGGACCAGGCCCAAAGCCAGGACAAATACTGGTTCACCGCAGAGAAGATGGATCGCATCAATGCGGTTCATCACTATCTTGAAACGCTGCCGGAAACCGGTAAGGTGTTGTCCCTGGCCAATCTGATGGCAATTGCCTCCGGACTCAAGGGCGGCCCCCTCGACAGCCTTGACTTGTCGCTGCTGTACAGCGAGACTCCCGACCAATTCAAGACGCTGCTCATCGCCCCATATGTTTCGGTGGACCAGAATGAAGCCCGGTTCCAGATTCGCATTAAGGACTCCCAAAAGGGATTACGCCGCAACGAGCTTTTGAAAAAAATTCGGGCTGAACTGCCTGCTGCCGCCGGCCTGGAGCCGTCGCAGATTCATCTGACGGGGATGTTTGTGCTTTACAACAACATGCTGCAAAGCCTGTTCGGTTCACAAATATTGACACTGGGTTTAACGGCACTTTTGCTGACGGGGATGTTTCTGGTGCTGTTCCGATCGGTTAAGATTGCATTGATCGCAATCTCCGTCAATCTGCTGCCGATTGGTGCCGTGCTGGGCATCATGGGCTGGCTGCATATTCCCCTGGATATGATGACTATTACGATTGCAGCCATCAGCCTGGGCATTGCCGTCGATGACACGATTCATTACATCCACCGATTCAAGCGGGAATTTCAGGACGACCCCCGCTATGTGCCGGTCATGCATCGATGTCACGGCAGCATCGGCCATGCAATGTACTACACCTCGATTACCGTAATTATCGGCTTTTCCATTCTGTCGTTATCCAACTTTATTCCGACGGTTTATTTTGGTCTGCTGACGGTGATGGCGATGGTCATTGCGCTTCTGGCAGCCCTGACACTGCTGCCGGAATTGCTGATCCTGGTTAAACCGTTTGGCAAAGAAATCCCGAATCCGACAAAACCATCAGGAGAATGATTCATGAAATGGACTCTGTTGATTGTTCTGGTTTGTATCCTCATTGCAGGATGTGCGACGACGCCCAAAAACAACTCTGCGGCGGCGGCAGTGGTGCCCGCGGAGTCGGATTCTGTTGAGGCAGGCGACACCGATTTTGCGGAGTTTGATACCTTTGACCAAGAGCTGTCCAGCAAGACCGTCAAGGTGGCCGACCCGCTGGAATCGTGGAATCGCCTGATGTTCAATACCAATGACGTACTGTACTTCTGGGTCCTCAAACCCGTCGGTCAGGGGTATAAGGCGGTCGTGCCGGAGCCGGGACGGATCGGGATTCGCAATGTCTTCCAGAATATCACCACGCCGGTCCGGCTGGTCAATTGCCTGCTGCAGGGCAAGTTTCACTCGGCCGGCAATGAAGTCAACCGCTTTGTCATCAATACCACCTGGGGCGTGCTGGGCATCTGGGATCCGGCCCTGGAAAAAGGGAAAATCGAGCCTGCCGACGAAGACTTTGGGCAAACCCTGGCGGTGTATGGGTTGGGCGATGGATGCTACCTGGTCTGGCCGCTGTTTGGACCATCGACATTACGGGATTCGGCGGGCATGGCCGGGGATTATTTCCTGAATCCGACAGTCTATATCGAAGACTCCAAAGCCAGAGTCGGCGTATCGGCTGTTAATATTATCAACAAAACATCCTTCCGCATCGGCGAGTATGAACAATTTAAGGCCGCCTCATTAGCCCCTTATGTGGCAATGCGGGAAGTGTATATCCAATATCGAAACAAACAGATTCAGGATCAGCCCAAACAACAGCAGGAGGCAACGCCTCCTGTCGGGCAACAGAGTCTTTCATCTAACTGATTTCAAAACACCCGCTGTGATTTATTCCCACTCAATCGTGGCCGGGGGTTTGCTGGAGATATCATAGACGACGCGATTGACGCCGCGGACTTCGTTGATGATGCGGCTGGAGATGCGGGCCAGCGTTTCGTGCGGGATCCGTGAGAAATCGGCGGTCATAAAGTCGGTGGTATCCACGCAACGGATGGCGATGACGTTATCATAAGTGCGTTCGTCGCCCATAACACCGACGGTGCCAACGGGCAGGATGACGGCCAGCGCCTGGCTGATGGAGCGGTAGAGTCCGGCGGCCTTGATTTCTTCAATCAGAATATCATCCGCCTCGCGGAGGACGGCCAGTTTCTTTTCGGTCACTTCACCCAGCACGCGCACAGCCAGACCGGGGCCGGGGAACGGATGCCGCCAGACCATATCTTCGGGCAGGCCGAGGTATTCACCCACAAGGCGGACTTCGTCTTTGAATAAATCCCGCAGCGGCTCAACGAGCTTGAAGCCCAGCTTTTCGGGCAGGCCGCCGACATTGTGATGCAGTTTGATATTGGCCGCCAGGTTGCCGTCTTTGTTGCCGGATTCGATGACATCCGGATAGAGCGTGCCCTGGGCGAGGAATTCGGCGTTTTTGATTTTGGAAGCCTCGGATTTGAAGGCCTCGATGAATTCGGCGCCGATGATTTTGCGTTTTTGCTGGGGGTCGGTAACGCCGGCCAGTTTGGACAGGAATTGTCTGGACCAGTCCACCACGCGCAGGTCAATATGGAAATGGCCGCGGAACATTGTCTCAACGCCCTGCCGCTCGTTTTTACGCAGCAGGCCGTTATCGACAAAGATACAAACCAGTTGATCGCCGATGGCCTTGTGAATCAGGGCCGCAGTGACGGCTGAATCGACCCCGCCGGATAGACCGCAGATGACCGTGGACGAACCGACCTGCTGGCGGATTTTCTGGACGGACTGTTCGACAAAATCGCTCATCTGCCAGTCGCCGGTACAGCCGCAGATGTCATAGAGGAAATTCTTGAGAATTTCAGTGCCGCGCGGCGTATGGGTTACTTCCGGATGGAACTGAACGCCGAAGAATTTGCCGCCTTTGTGCCGGACCGCCGCAAACGGGCAGGTTGCCGTCGTGGCCAGCGGGATAAAATCGCTGGTCAGCTCATTGACCTGGTCGCCATGGCTCATCCAGACGGTTGTATGTTCCGGCAACCCCTTAAACAAGTCGGACGTATCGCTAATCGAGACATTCGTTCGGCCGTATTCGCGGGCATGGGCAGGGCTGACCCGGGCACCGAGAATCTTGCAGCCAATCTGCATCCCGTAGCAGATGCCCAGCACCGGAACACCCAACTGAAAGATTCGCTCATCACAGGTCGGGGCGTTTTCGGCATAGACACTGGCCGGACCGCCGGACAGAATGATGCCCTTGACACCCAATTGGGCCAGCTTTTCAATCTTAACCGACGGCTGGTAAATCTGCGAATAGACCTTGTGTTCGCGGACACGCCGGGCGATAAGCTGACCGTACTGACTGCCGAAATCGATAATAGCAATAACTTCACGTTCTTTGTGCGACATAATTAATCACTCAATATCACAACCACAGATTTCACAGATAACACAGATTGATTAACACATTGTCTTCTGAGAAATCGGTGTAATCGGTGGCCGCTGTTTTAACTGTTAAACGATTCTGAGCCCGAATAATTGGGTGCTTCCTTGGTAATCATAATATCATGCGGGTGCGATTCGCTGACGCCGGCGGGGCTGTTGCGAACAAAACGGGCTTTGGATCGCAGTTCCTCAATCGTGCGGGTCCCGCAGTAGCCCATCCCGGCCCGCAAGCCGCCGACAAGCTGATAGACAAACGTCCCGAGCGTACCGCGATAGGGAACGCGGCCTTCGACGCCTTCGGGAACGAGCTTTTCTTTTTCAGTCGCCTTATCCTGGCCATAGCGGTCGGCAGACCCCTGGACCATGGCACCCAGCGAGCCCATGCCGCGGTATTCCTTGAACTGGCGGCCTTTATAAATGACTAACTGGCCCGGGCTTTCGGCAAGGCCGGCAAACAGCGAGCCGAGCATCACCGACGAGGCGCCGGCGGCAATGGCTTTGGTAATATCGCCGGAATGACGAATACCACCGTCGGCAATCACGGGGATACCCTGCGGCTGTGCTTCCGAAACCGCATTGAAAATCGCCGTAATCTGCGGCACCCCTACGCCGGAGATAATGCGAGTGGTGCAGATGGCGCCGGGGCCGATACCGACCTTGACCGCATCGACACCAGCGGCAATTAAATCTTTGGCAGCTTCAGCGGTGGCAATATTGCCGGCAATCACGTCAATCTTGAAATTCTTTTTAATCCATTTGACCATGTCGATGACATTCTTTGAATGGCCGTGAGCGGTATCGACCACAATCACATCCACTTCGGCTTCAATCAGGGCCTTGACGCGATCCTGATCCTTGACGCCAACGGCCGCACCAACACGAAGTCGGCCGCGCTGGTCCCGAACCGCCAGCGGATACTGCTGAAACCGGTCGATATCCCGCATGGTAATCAGGCCGGACAACTTGCCGTTGCTGTCCACCAGCAGCAGTTTTTCGACTTTATGTTTCTGCAGAATCCCTTTGGCCTGCTCCAGTGTCGTATCGGACGGACCGGTAATAAGGTTATCTTTGGTCATGACCTCGGCGATTTTGACCTGGTCATCCTTGAGAAATTTCAGGTCGCGGCGAGTCAGGATACCGACCAGCTTGTCTTTGCAAACGATTGGAATCCCGGACACATTCTGTTCTTCCATCACCTTGCGGGCCACGGTTACACACTCATCAGGAGACAGCGTAACCGGGTCCTGAATAACGCCGTTTTCAGACCGCTTGACCTTGATAACCTCACGCTTCTGTGCTTCGACGGACAGGTTTTTATGAATAATGCCGATACCGCCTTCCTGGGCCAGAGCAATCGCCAGGGCCGACTCGGTTACGGTATCCATGGCCGCCGAAATCAGGGGGATATTAATTCGGATATTACGGGTCAGCATTGTGCTGGTATCGGCCTGCGAAGGAACAAAGTCACTGCGGGCCGGTATCAGAAGCACGTCATCAAAAGTGATGCCTTCACCGATAATTTTTCCATTATCCATTGATAGAGTACCTCCACGGACTTTCTAAACATTAATAAAACACGGAGTATATCGCCCCGAATGGACAGGGTCAAACCAAAATCGCAGTTTCGGGGCAGCCAAACAAAAAAGGCCGGGAAAATTCGCCCGGCCTTAGGAAATATACGATTTCATCTTACGATTACTGCCCCGGCTGGACGGGAGCTGGAGCTTCCGGAGCCATGGGAGGATTTGGGGCCATCGGTTTTGGATTTTTCGGATAGAAATACAAGACAAAATCCGCCTTGTCAACATCGATCCCCCAGGCTTTATACTGCAATTTGTCGAGTTCCATTGCCGAGAATTGGTATTCTTCATTGGCTTTTACAGACTTGGTCAGGACATTCTTGCCGGACTTTTTATCTAACAAATGAACCGTGCCATCTTCCGGGGCGACAAATGTGATGTTAAAGCCGCCGCCGACACGATTCGCTTCTTTGGCCTGACCGAAATTGTCCGGTTTGACTTCATTGCCGATAATAATGCACCCGCCCAGCAGGGCCACCGATAACACGGAAATACTTGCTACTAAAACTGCTCTTTTCATTGCTATAATTCCTTGCATTTCAATAATATACAATTTTATCCATCAGTCACGATACAACCAGATGCAACCGATCATCACGGCTATCAAAGCCATCATGACCCATTGTGTCTCCTTGAAAGGTCTGTGTCTGGTTATCTTATATAATTAGACGTAACACAGGCGCTTTCGTTTCAACATTTATTGTTGCTGTTCTTCCACTTGCGGCGGATTGGGGACGAAGTAAAGCACTAATTCGCCACTCACCAGGCTTTGAGCTAATCCCTTGTATTGATCTTCATCAGCATGCGGCAAAGAAAAATCAAAAGTGGATCCTTCATCGACGCTCTGGGTTACAATGAATTTGCCGGATTTCTGATCCACCAGATAGAAAGTTCCATCCTGGGGAGCTTTATACTCAATCAGAAGACCACCCCCTACGCGATACTGTTCTTTGGGCAGTCCATCATGACCGAAAGCCGTCTGATTGGACAAGCTACAACCTGTTACAAACACTATACTTACACACATCACCAACACCATCCATATCGCTTTCATAAGACTCCTTTTTAAGCGTAAAACTGTTTTAACTCTGTATGTTGATACTATTTTGACCATCGCAACATTCGTACAATCGCCAAGACTTATTCGATATCTGCCAGAGGTTTTCCGGAGCCGACCTATCGCGTTATGCCCAGTTCAGAATCACTTTACAGCCGCCGCCAGAACGCAGGGCCTCGAACCCTTTTTCAAATTCAGTATAGTGGAAATGATGTGTAATCAGCGGCGAAATATCCAGCCCCCCCTGAATAAGCATCGTGACTTTATACCATGTTTCGTACATCAGCCGTCCGTAAATACCGGTTAGCGTCAGGCCATTGAAGATCACCGTATTCCAGTCCACCTGCGACGGGGGCAAAATCCCCAGCAGGGCAATCTTGCCGCCGTGAGCCATATTGGCCAGCATATCGTTGAGGGCCTGGGGACTGCCGGACATCTCCATACCCACATCAAAACCTTCTTTCATACCCAACACCTGCTGGGCCTTGGCAAGTGTTTCATTACGGACGTCCACGGTCAGGGTCGCCCCCATTTTTTTGGCCAGTTCCAGCCGGCCTGGGTTCATATCGGTCACGACCACATGACGCGCCCCCACCTGACGAGCAACTCCGGCAGCCATACAGCCAATCGGACCGGCCCCGGTAATCAGGACATCTTCGCCGACCAGATTAAAGGTCAGGGCGGTATGCACGGCATTGCCCAGCGGGTCAAAACAGCTTATCACATCCAGCGGGATCGACTTGTCGCAATACCAGATATTCGTCACCGGCACAGAGATAAATTCGGCAAACGCTCCATCGCGATTAACGCCGATGCCCCGGGGGGAATGGCACAGGTGCCGTCGGCCGGCCAGGCAATTACGACATCGCCCGCAGACCACATGCCCTTCGGCACTGACAATATCGCCAACTTTGAAATCATGCACATTGCTGCCCATCTCAACGATCTCGCCGACAAACTCATGGCCGATGATCATGGGCGTTTTAATCGTGTTCTGGGCCCATTTGTCCCAGTTATATATATGCACATCCGTGCCGCAGATGGCGGTTTTAAGAACCTTAATCAGTACATCATTGATTCCAATCTGCGGGACCGGAACGTCCTGCAGCCACAAGCCTTGTTTGGCTTCCTTCTTGACTAATGCTTTCATCGTCAGTGTCCCTTCGTAGAGGAAATACTAAAGCGGACATCGCTCACCAGGTATTCTCATCGGTTATGCCTGTCCAACATTCAAGCGTCTGGCCCACCCTGACACATCAAAGGCGGTTTTTATTGCAGCTTGAAGAGAACACTGTATATCACCCTAACCCAAAGGTCAAGAAACAAGATTGTTTCATCAGGAAAACCTCTCGATTTTTTCTGTGTTATTTGATATGGTACTGAAAATACGTATAGATGATCACAGTAGAATGTGGAGAGTCCATGCCTGAGTTGATTACCGGCGTTGTTAAAAAGACATTTAAAGGCGGCTTTGCGCTGCGTGATCCGGCTCGTTCGTTTCGGCCGGGCGGACGGGATGTTATCGTCCCTATCGCTGTGGTGCGTCAATACGGCCTTGTCGAAGGCGCAGAAGTCTGCGGCACCACGCGTGCTGACCGGAATCTGGTCCTGCTGGATCACGTGGAAAGCATATGCGGCCTGACAGCTGAGCAATTCAAAGCCCGCACCCCCTATCAGGAACTGACTGCCGTGGCCCCTTATCAGCGGTTTAACCTCGAAAAAAGCGGTGAGCCGGCGATGCGCATCGTGGACCTGATCGCCCCGATGGGCAAAGGCACCCGCGGTCTGATCGTCTCGCCACCCAAGGCCGGCAAGACCACCATGCTGTCGCAACTGGCCAAAGCCATTCTCGCCGATGACCCCAAGGCCCGGGTTATCGTGCTGCTCATCGACGAGCGGCCTGAAGAAGTAACCTACTTCAAGCGCGGCGTCGAAGGGGCAACTGTCGTGGCTTCTTCCATCGACCAGAGCATCGACGAACATATCGATCTGGCGGAAATTCTGCTGGCGTATATCAAAGTCCAGCTTGAATGTGGGCGGGATATTATTGTGCTGGTGGATTCCATCACCCGCATGGGGCGTGCATTCAATCGCAAAGGCTCGGGGACCGGCCGCATCATGTCCGGCGGACTGGAGGCCGGCGTGCTGGAAATCCCCCGCCGTTTTCTGGGTATGGCCCGTAAGATCGAAAATGGGGGCTCTGTCACCATCATCGCTACCGCCCTGATCGATACCGGTTCGCGGATGGACCAGCTTATCTTTGAAGAATTCAAGGGCACCGGCAACAGTGAAGTCATTCTGTCCCGTGAGATGGCCGAGCGGCGAACGTTCCCCGCCATCGATATCCCCGCATCCGGCACACGGATGGACGAAGTACTCTGGGGGCCGGCCAACAGCAAGAAGCTGGCCAACCTCCGTAAAGGATTGTTCAATTACAGACCCATTGAAGCCATGAACACCCTGACTGCCGTCCTGCGCAAATACCCCACCAATGCCGAACTGCTCAAAATCCTGCCAGGCTGACGAGGTTACCCCTTTGAAAAACAATATTCTCCTTGCATTATTTGGCTGATTTGCTTATATAGGAAGGCATGATGCAGCAAATGAATACAATTCATGCCGTACGTATTCAGGGCTTAGCCCTGCTGCTTATCCTGCGCCCCTAAGGCGCAGGATAATAACCCCAATTCTACACACTCAATATCGTTTTATAGTTTCTACTGGAAATTTCATCCGTTTTCGGGCATAATCCGCGTTTTGGTTTGGCCCAATAATATGAGGAGTCCCAAAATATGTCTTTAGACCAGGTATTGATATTCGATACGACTTTACGCGACGGTGAACAGGCGCCAGGCGCTTCGATGTCGATCAGCGAAAAACTGGAGGTTGCCCAGCAGTTGGCACGGCTGGGCGTCCACGTGATCGAGGCGGGTTTTCCTGTATCCTCGCCAGCCCAGTTTGACGCAACCAAGCTGGTTGCCGAACAAATCCAAGGACCAGTGATTTGCGGCCTGGCTCGCGCGAATGAAAAAGATATCGACGCCGCCGGCAAGGCCCTGGCCCCTGCAAAAAAACGTCGTATTCACACGTTTATTGCGACAAGCCCAATCCACATGGAGTATAAACTCAGAAAGACGCCAGACCAAGTCCTGAAAATGGCCGTTGAGGCGGTACGATATGCAAGACAATATACCGACAATATCGAGTTTTCCCCTGAGGATGCCTGTCGCAGTGATTTATCCTTTTTATATGAGATTTTGGCCGCCGTCATCGAAGCCGGCGCGACCACACTGAATATTCCGGACACTGTAGGGTATGTATTGCCCTATGAATACGGCCAGATTATTGCCAAACTCAAAGAAAACGTCAAGGGTATTGAGAAAGCTATCATAAGTACCCACTGCCACAATGACTTAGGAATGGCCTCCGCGAATTCGCTGGCCGGGGTTCGCAACGGTGCCCGACAGGTTGAATGCACAATCAACGGCATCGGCGAGCGGGCAGGCAATGCAGCCATGGAAGAAATCGTGATGGCGATCCATACCCGGCCGGACTTTTTCCCCAACATCACGACCGGAATCAAAACCACTGAGATTTACCGTACCAGCCAGTTGGTATCTCAATTGACGGGTTTCGTCATTCAACCAAACAAAGCCATTGTTGGTAAAAATGCCTTTGCCCACGAATCAGGAATCCACGTGGACGGCATTCTGAAGAAACGTGAAACCTACGAAATTATGACGCCGGAGATGATTGGACTCGAAGGCTCCAAAATGGTTCTCGGCAGACACTCCGGCAGGCACGGCTTTGCCGACCGGTGCAAGCAGTTGGGCTTTAGCCTGACCAAGGAAGAACTGGATGCAGCATATCAGAAATTTGTCGAGATTGCCGATAAGAAAAAAGAGATATTCGACGAAGATATTGCCGCGATTATTAGTGATGAATCGCGCGGTATCGAACAGACCTATCAATTGGAATATCTTCATGTCGCCAGCGGTACAGGAACCCTGCCTACGGCGAGCGTCAAAATCAAGACAAAAGAGGGTGTAAAACTGGCAGTGGCATTGGGGGATGGGCCGGTCGATGCGGCGTATGAAGCTATCCGTCAGGCAACTGGCAAGACCCCCAAACTGGAGAATTACACCATTCGCGCCATCACGGAAGGCAAAGAGGCTCTGGGCGAGGCCAATGTTCGCATCGCCAACGGCAAAGGCCAGGTGTTCATCGGCCGCGGCGTTTCAACGGATATAATCGAAGCCAGTGCCAAGGCCTATGTGGATGCTCTGAATCGTATGGCGGCGGCGGAAACCCTCAAACAGAACGAAACCAAAGTACAATTATAAACGTTCGGAGTTCTTAGTTCGCAGTGCACACACAGAGCCTGTCTAAGAACAATGGGCAGCACACTGAGATTTTCAGGAGTTTTTATGGGAATGACAATAACGGAAAAGATTTTTGCCCGGGCAGGCGGAAAAAGCACGGTTCGGCCCGGCGATCTGGTAAATGCTAAAATCGACATGATTATGTGTCACGATGTGACCACGCCGCCGGCGATTTCCATGCTGAAAGAACATGGCATCGACCGTGTTTTCGACCCCGAAAAAATCGCCGTCACGCCGGACCACTTTCAGCCGGCCAAGGACATCAAGAGCGCTGAGCTGCACAAACGGCTGGATACCTGGGCCAAAGACAAGGGCATCAAATATTATTACCCGCTGGGCAAGGCGGGGGTTTGCCATGCTCTGCTGCCGGAGCAGGGACATATTCGTCCGGGCGAAGTCATCGTCGGCGGCGATTCGCATACCTGCACATACGGCGCGTTTGCAGCGTTCTCAACAGGTATCGGCTCAACCGACCTGGCGGCATCCATTGCCACAGGGCAACTGTGGTTCAAAGTCCCGGCATCGATGAAATTTATTCTGACCGGCAAACTTCGTCCCGGCGTTTACAGCAAGGATATCATTCTGGAAGTCATTCGGCGGATCGGCACCGACGGGGCCCTGTATCGGGCGATGGAATTTGTCGGCCCGGCCATCAAGACGCTGAGCATGGAAGCCCGGATGACCATTACCAACATGGCCATTGAGGCCGGCGGCAAAAGCGGCATTATCGGCTTCGATGAAATTACCAAAGAATATCTTGACGGACGGCTCAAGGGCAAACAGGACTATACTGTCTATGAATCGGACGCAGACGCCTCCTATATTTATACCGACACGGTGGATTGCTCGTCGCTGGAGCCACTGGTGGCATTCCCGCATCTGCCCAGCAACGGCAAGGTTATTGGCGAATGTGCAGGGCTGGCCATGGATCAGTGTTATATCGGAAGCTGCACCAACGGCCGCATTGAAGACCTGCGTGTCGCAGCGAGCATCCTGAAAGGTCGCCAGGTCAAGATTCGCACCATAATCGTGCCGGCAACCCCGGAAATCTGGAAGCAGGCGATGGATGAAGGCCTGCTGGATATTTTCTATGAAGCCGGCTGCGTCATCAGCGCGCCGACCTGCGGAGCCTGTCTGGGCGGATTTATGGGCATTCTGGCGGCAGGCGAAAAGTGCATCAGTACAACCAACCGCAACTTTGTGGGCCGGATGGGCAGTCCGAAGTCCGAAGTGTATCTGGCCAGTCCGGCGACCGCCGCAGCCAGCGCCGTGGAAGGCAAGTTAGCGGATCCAAGACAGTATTTATAATGTCCAGAGAAGATTAACGGGATTAACACAATTTTACAATGATGTAAATCTCGTCATAAAATAGTCAGGAGAAGTTATGGCAAAAGCACATGTTTATAAACGCGATCATGTCAATACCGACGAAATTATTCCGGCGCGGTATCTGAATACGGACGATGCGGCCGAGCTGGCCAAGCACTGCATGGAGGATCTCGATCCGGATTTTGTCAAGAAATGCAAACCCGGTGATGTCATTGTCTGCGGCGACGACTTCGGCTGCGGTTCCAGCCGCGAGCATGCCGTCTGGTCGATTCAGGGTGCCAAAGTCGGCGCCGTGATTGCCCATTCGTTCGCGCGCATATTTTATCGTAATTGCATCGACTGCGGTTTTTACCCGATTGAGCTGCCGGATGCGGTGAATCACATTCACGATGGCGACGAACTGGACATTGATTACGAAAAGGGAATCATTCATAACAAAACACAGAACAGGACCATTCAGTTCACCCCCCTGCCGGATTTTGCATTGGCCATTATTCGTGATGGCGGACTGCTGGAACATATTAAAAAGCAAAAATAATCGTACCAAGAAAGGATATGACATTTATGAAGACGTATAAAATCGCAATCATCGGCGGCGACGGCACCGGGCCGGAAGTAACCGCCGAAGCAGTCAAGGTCATGGACGCTGCGGCAGCCAAGTTCAGCTTTAAAATCCAGAAAACGGAGTATGATTTCGGCGGTGAACGCTATAAACGCACCGGCGAAGTGTTGCCCGAGGGCGCCATTGAGGAACTGAAAAAGCATGATGCCATTCTGCTGGGTGCCATCGGCCACCCGGATGTCAAGCCCGGGATTCTGGAAAAAGGCCTGCTGCTGGGAATGCGATTTGCGTTGGATCAGTATATCAACCTGCGTCCGGTGCGTCTTCTGCCCGGCGTCGAGTGCCCCATCAAGGATAAAGGTCCCAAAGATATCGATTATGCTGTTATTCGTGAAAACTCCGGCGACATCTACACCGGCTCCGGCGGAATCATGATGAAGGGTACACCGCACGAAGTAGCCACTCAAACGGCAGTCTATAGCCGTCATCAGGTGGATCGCTGCCTGAAATACGCCTTTGAATACGCCCGCAAATACGGCAAAAAAGCCCGCGGCGTCGGCAAGGAAAACACCCTGGCCCTCGTCGGCAAGACCAACGTGCTGACTTACGTCTATGACCTGTGGGAACGGGCCTTCCACGAAATGGGTGAAAAATACTATCCGGATATTCGCCGGGATTATTATCACGTGGATGCGACTTGTATGTGGATGGTCAAAAGCCCTGAATGGTTCGATGTGCTGGTCACCGGCAATCTGTTCGGCGACATCATCACCGACCTGGGCGCCATCACTCAGGGCGGTATGGGTATCGCCGCCGGCGGTAATATCAACCCCGAAGGCGTTTCTATGTTTGAACCCATTGGCGGCAGTGCTCCCAAGTACACCGGCCAAAACGTCATCAACCCGCTGGCCGCAATCTGTGCCATGCAGATGATGCTCGAAACCCTCGGCGAGACCCAGGCCGCTGCCAAAGTGGACCAGGCTGTACGCTTCGTGACTGCCAACAAACTCAAATCTCTGGCGGCTGGTAAAATGGGCTATTCGACCACACAGGTCGGGGATATGGTCGCCCAGCTTGTAGCAGACTAAATTTTCTGTTCCCAATCGATGTGATTAGGCAAGCCTTGATTAAACGGGCTTGCCTTTTTTATTTCAGGAAATTCAGGTCGGGTTTATCGACGAACACTCATTTTTTCAGAATTACTGTAATGCCGTTGAAGGCTTTAGAATCATACTATATAATTGCCGTGAATACGGCGTAAGGAAACGTTGACTTTATTTACAGGAGACTGGTATGAGACGCAAAAGCATCCTAACCACATCGTATTTAATCCTTGGTCTTTTATGTTTATCCGGGCTTGTCTGCGCAGAAAATCTCTTGCGAAACCCTTCGTTTGAAGCCATCCGCGGCACCTCGGTACGCAGCTGGACACAAAATACGTGGGCGGGTACTGCTGAGTTCAGAGTATTCGAAGGCGGACACACCGAAGCCCGCAGCGTCATGATCGAATCCAAAGAGGGTGCGGATGCCGCATGGTCACAGACGGTTTCGGCCAATCCTTTCGGTAAATATCGTCTGACAGGCTGGATCAAAACTGAAAACGTAACCCCCACGACCGGCCAGGGCGTCCAGCTCAATGTCCATGGGATTGACGCAGCTCGCACCAAATCTATTACAGGGACGCAGGACTGGACCCAGGTGGAATGCGAATTCATGGCCGACGGCAACGACTCCCTGCAAATCAATTGCCTGTTTGGCGGCTGGGGGCAGGCTTCGGGCAAAGCCTGGTTTGACGACATCGAACTGACCCTGCTGGAGGTCATTAAGCCGGAGTCCAAAACGGTCAGCATCGACATTCAGATTGATTCCACCAAGACCTTCGAGCCCATTTCCAAATATATCTATGGCCAGTTCATTGAACATCTGGGCCAGTGTATCTATGGCGGCATCTGGGCGGAAATGCTGGAAGACCGCAAGTTTTATTTTCCGGTTCCTGCACCGGGTGATATCTGGCAAATCACCGGCGCTGGAGCTCGTGTCCTGCGGGCCTCACCGTGGAAAATTGCAGGGCCAGACGGCATTGTCGTGATGACCACGGATAATCCGCTGTCAGGCAAGCACAGTCCGCAGATTACTCTGAGCGGAACGCCCGCCGGCATCTATCAGGAAGAACTGGCCTTAGTCCAGGGCAAACACTACACCGGACGGATTGTCATGCGGGGCGAAGGTTCGGTTGGGCCTGTTCAGGTCAGCCTGATCTGGGCCGATGGAGAAAAAGGCCGTCAGACCGTAACACTCAAAAAACCCGGCAAGAATTATCAGACCTATGATTTCGAATTCACTGCCGGAGCCAATGCCAGCAATGCACGTCTTGAAATTATGGGTTCAGGTAACGGCTCCTTTGTCATTGGGGCTGTATCGCTGATGCCCGCCGACAACATCAAAGGTTTCCGCAAGGATACCTTGGAATTGCTCAAACAGCTGAATTCGCCGGTCTATCGCTGGCCGGGCGGCAATTTTGTCAGCGGCTATGACTGGCGCGACGGCCTGGGAGACCGCGACCGCCGACCTACCCGAACCAATCCAGCCTGGACGGGCATTGAAACGAATGATGTTGGGATGCACGAATTCATCGAATTCTGCAGGCTCATTCATACCGAACCGATGATTGCAGTCAATACCGGCTTCGGGGATGCCTATTCCGCCGCAGCGGAAGTTGAATATGCCAACGGCCTGGCGGATACGCCCATGGGCAAGTGGCGGGCTCAAAACGGCAGTCGCGAACCATTCAAGGTCAAGTGGTGGTGCGTCGGCAACGAAATGTGGGGACGCTGGCAGCTGGGTTATATGCAGCTTGAACATTATGTCCTCAAGCATAACTGGGTCGAAGAAATGATGCGTAAGGTGGACCCGACCATCAAGACCGTCGGCTCCGGCGATCTGGGCGGCGGCTGGACAGAAGGCATGCTCAGACACTGCTCTGACCACATGGACCTGATCAGCGAGCACTTCTATTGCCAGAGCCGCGGCGACCTGACGGCGCACGTCAGTTGGATGCCGGAAATGGTCAAGAGCAAAGCCGATGCCCATCGCCGATACCGGGAAACCATCCCCGGCCTGAAAGAAAAAGACATCCGTATCGCTCTGGATGAATGGAACTACTGGTACGGCCCGCATGTCTTTGGGGAACTGGGGACACGGTATTTTATGAAAGACGCACTTGGCATTGCCGCCGGACTGCACGAGTATTTCCGTAACTCGGATATTATTTTTATGGCCAATTATGCCCAGACCGTCAACGTCATCGGCTGCATCAAGACGACCAAGACCGAGGCCTTCCTCGATTCGACAGCCATGCCGCTGATTTTATACCGCCGCGAATTCGGCACCATTCCAGTCCGTGTCAGCGGATGGAACCAGAAGCTGGATGTCTCGGCTGCACTGACCGAAGATCGCAAATACCTGACTATCGGGTTTGTCAATGCCACCTATGATACCTACGAGACCACGCTCAATCTCAAGGGGCTGGCCGTTGCCGGCAAGGCCAAAGGGTGGATTATTACCAATCCCAATGTACTGGCTTACAACGATGCAGGCAAACCATTGGAAGTCAATATTGTGCCGCTGCCGGACACAGACCTGACAGGCAAAATTACAATTCCGCCGGTCAGTAATACGGTATTCAAAGTGCCGGTTCAATAACGGAATTAATCAAGGGTGAAGCCGCAACGCTTCACCCTTTTTTTGTGGATTTGCCCAGGAGGCGTTGATTTGCTATCTTGAAGAATGGCAAAAATGCTTATATAATTTGCCGGGTAGGAAATCGTGAAATTCTTTGAAAAGGAGAGGCGTTTTGCCCGCAAATTTAACCCCAGATTACAAGAAGGCCGAAGACTGGTATCGCAGTGCCGCGACCGAAGAGGAAAAACTGTCCGCCCTGGAAGAGATGCTTCGTGTTATCCCCAAACACAAGGGAACCGAGAGTCTCCAGGCCGATATCAAGCGAAAAATGAGCAAAATCAGGGCTTCGCTTGAATCCGGAGGCAAGAAAGGGGCCGCAAAACATGTTGATGTTTTTCATATCCCTCGCAGCGGGGCCGGACAGGTTGTCCTGATCGGCATGCCCAATACCGGCAAAAGCTCGATTCTGGCCGAATTGACCAACGCCCAGGTCCATGTCGCCGATTATCCTTTCAGCACTGAAAAACCAGTGCCGGGAATGATGAAATTTGAGGACGTCCAGATTCAATTGGTGGACACCCCTCCAATTACCGCGGAATTTGCCCCCTCCGGATTGGTCAACACCCTCCGCGGGGCCGATATCATTGCCATTATCATTGACCTTTCCGGGGATGTCCTGGAACAGATGGACGTCTGCACGACGTATTTGGATTCGCATAAATTACTTCCGCCGCTGGATGCTCAAAAAGATGCCGAATGGGTTCACCTGGCCCGACCGACTCTGGTGGTTGCCACCAAATCCGACATCGCCCCGCCCGGCACGCTGGACACCCTGAAAGAATTAACCTCCCGCCCTTTCGAATACATTGAAATCAGCTCGAAAACGGCAGCAGGTCTGGATGTTTTTGCTCGACGCTGTTTTGAAATCCTGGATGTGGTGCGCATCTATGCCAAAAAACCGGGCAAGGAGCCGGATATGAAAGAGCCGTTTACCCTGCCGCGAGGCTCCACGGTAGTGGATTTAGCATATCATATTCATCGTCAATTGGCAGAGACGCTCAAATCCGCACGGGCCTGGCATTCCGCAACCGTTCATGATGGTCAAAGCGTGCCGCGCGATCATGAGTTGACCGACAAAGAAATCATTGAGTTGCATTTTGGGTAAGATTCCCGGCTTGACAGCCTCTGTGTTTCTGTTATAGGGGTAGTGTCGTTTGCCCAAACAATCAACCAGAGCAGGAGAATTCAATGAAGACTGTCCGGATATTGTTTATCTTGTTGGCGTGGGTCATGTCGATATCTGTGTTTTCATGGGCCGATCAAATTGACGACCTGATCAGCCAACTCCAGGACCCCGATCCGCTTGTCCAATGTCAGGTTATCGAACAGCTCGGCCAATTGAAAGACAAACGTGCCGTTGAGCCCCTGATTGCGTTGTTGTCTGCGGATTCGACAAACACCACGAAAACGCCGGTTCAATCCAATGCTCCCGTCGATCCGGCCGCTGAAAAAATCAGCAAAGCCAAACAAGTCTGTGCCGGAGGTAATAAACACTCTGGGCCAACAGCATCCACACCGTCTGCAACACTCAAGCAGCTTATGGCGGACCTGCGCACGGCCAAAAATTTTATCGAAAAACAGAAAGCGATCGAAGCCCTCGGTGCGACACGGGACAGCCGTGCTGTTGAACCGCTGCTGGCCCTGCTAAAAGAGCAAAACGCTGGACAAACCCACAGCAAAGTCATTGAAGCCCTCGGCGAGATTGGTGATCCGAAGGTCGTCCCGACCCTGTTGAAATATTTATCCACTGAAACCCCGCGCAACAGCACAGCCGCAGCCGGACGCGATACCTTCGCCGCTAAAGCCGCCGCCGGGGCACTGGCCAAAATCGGTGATCCGCGTGCCGCAGAACCGCTATATAAAGCCGCGGTATCCGACCCCTTCCTCAAACACAATGCTGTCGAATGGATGGTTACGCTGGGTGGATATGAAAGCGTTAAATATTTAAACCTGATGGCCAAAGCGGAAGATCCATTTCTTAAAAAAGATGCCCTGAAAGCCCTTGAGGCTCTGGGTGAAAATCATGGCCTGGATCCTCTGATTGCCCTGCTCAATGATGCCGACCCCAAGGTCAGAGGGCTGGCGGCTGCCGCATTAACTGAAATCGGCGACAGCACCGTTGAATCTGCAGTACAGCAGGCGCTGGCTGGATTGAATCCCCAGGATCGCAAGACCATCGAAACCCGGATGGCAGAAAACCAGCTGACGCAATCCACAGCCGAATATGCTTCCTCGATGCAGGCCTCGGTCAAGATCGCAGCCATTGAGGCACTCGGTCAGATTGCCGATGTGAAGGCCATTCGTCCGCTGCTGGCGACATTGCGAGACAGCAACGAAAATGTCTGTCAAGCCGCCGGCAAGGCTCTGGCCGCCTATCAAAGCAAAACCGTGATTCGTCCCATTGAAATGACACTGAACCAGCAGGACAAATCCGTGGTCAAACAGGCCATCCGGGATCTCGGCTGGATTGGAACGGATTATGCCGTGGAACTGATTGGCAGCCATGCCAATGATCCCTTTGTCAACAGGGATGCGATTGTGGCTCTGGGCAATACCGGCAATCCCAAAGCCATCCCCTACCTGGAGCAGGCCATGCAATCGCCTTTAACGGATGATGAAGCGATGACCGCATTGCTTAAGATCAAGCATCCCGATACACTCAAAGCGATTCTGAAAGGATTATCTTCAAGCAGTTTTGTCACCCGCCAAAAAGCCGTTGAGGCCCTTGCACAATTTAACGACCCTTCCATCATTGAACCATTGATTGTTCTATTCAAGAAAAACGATTACACCGTACAGGATAAAGTTATAGCTATCCTGAATCAATTCAAAGACCCGCGTATCGATTCGGCATTTGCAGAATCGCTGGCGGACCCTTTCCGGAAAGACAAGATTTTGGCCATCCTGAAGGAACGCAACTGGCAGCCGCAGACGATTCGCGAAAAGGTCTTGTACTATTCAGCCTGCGAAGACTGGGATCAATGCGCGAAACTCGGTCCCGAGGGGGCGGATGCACTGCTGGCCGAGCTTAAGAAAAATTGCTCCAGCGGCGTTGCCCAGGCCCTCAACAAAATAGGGGATGCCCGGGCGTATCCGGTCATGCTGGATTGCGTGAAAAAGTGGCGCGGCTCGCCGGAACTTCTGGCTGGGGCCGAAAAGACCGGATGGAAACCTCAGACTCCCGAAGAAGAATTGATTGTGGCCAATCTCAAACAGGACAAAGCCGCTCTGAAGAAACTCTGGAGCGATCCCAAAGGCAAAGAGGCGTTCATGAATGCCCTCAACTCCGAGAACTTCTCAGCGACAATTGCAATCGTGCGTCTTTCGATTGGCCTGGGACTCGACGAGATGGTCTCACCGATGATCAGTCGTTTAAACAGTATCCCAAATGAGACAACTGCGGTCAGTATCGCAAACTTATTTCTGAGCAGCGGCAATCCGACCCTCTATTCCGCTGCAGAAAGCTGGGCGGCCGGCAAAGGATACGAAGTCATCAAATTTGGATTCGGTCCAGGCCCATCCTGGGGGAATTGGTAACTTCCAGTAACAACCTGTAACGGATATGCTTATGGAATGCAAAAAACAGAAAAACCTGACGCGCTGTACCTGTACGTATGACCCCTGTTCCAACAAGGGAGTCTGCTGCGACTGCCTTCAATATCACCTGAAAATGCGGCAACTGCCTGGCTGCTGCTTTCCGCCGGCGGTGGAAAAAACCTTCGACCGCAGCTTTGAGGCCTTCGCAAAAGCATGGAAACTGTGAGAAAAACAGGCCTTAATGATAGAGGACATTAAATACACCGTTTTCAAAACCAAGCGGGGGTATTTCGGTTTCTGCTGCACCGAAAAAGGTGTGTTGCGGACGTGTCTGCCGCTGAAAACCAGAGAATCCGTGGAAGACTATCTTTTGGCCGGGATTGACGATCCTGTGTTGCACAAAGACCTCCTGCCCGGCTTACAGACACAGATTATGGCCTATTACGAGGGCGATTGCGTCGATTTTTCCAGGACACCGGTTGACCTGTCCGGCCTGACTCCTTTTACCCAGAAAGTCCTTCGGGCCTGTATGAAGATAAAATACGGCAAAAAAACAACATACAAATACTTAGCTGAGCAGGTCGGCTCCCCCAATTCCGCCCGAGCCATCGGCGGTGTTATGGCCCGCAATCCCATCCCTTTGATAATCCCCTGCCATCGTGTGCTATCGGCGAATGGCTCCCTGTGCGGCTTTTCCGCCCCCGGCGGCATTGACACAAAAAAATGGATGATAGATCTGGAATCTCAAAACCCTCCCAAGAGGAGAACAATAGGGTTCCTGCCAAAGCCATCCTTATTGCGATAGCCATCTGCGGCAATCGATGACTTTATCATCCATCATGACACAATACGCTGCCGGGCCATCAAAGGCCCTAAGCCCCAAATTTGAAAACAGACACGTAATTTCCAGAATTTACATCGCCAAGAAAACAAACCAGCACCGTGGCCATCGAAGTTTTATTTTTGCTGAAGAAGTTGGGAGCATTCCGGACAGAGCCCATAAAAAAAGACTTCGTGGTCCTCCACGGTCATCCCGGCCGAGACAACATGCTCATCGTTAATACCACACCCCGGTAATTCAAACACCGAATCACATTTACGACAGTAAAAATGATGATGATGCTCCTTGCCGGACCGTTCATACATTGTCCCGGCCAGCGGATGAGTAATTTTTAACAGCCAACCCTGCTCCACCAGGCGTTTGATATTGCGATAAACCGTTGCCTGGTCGATACTTGGAATAACCGTTTTAGCTTTTTGCAGAATCTCTCCAATACGCAGAGGCTGCGGACAAGTCATAAACACCTGCACAATCGCCTGCCGTTGAGGAGTATTTTTATCCGCTTTATTCACCATTCCTTAATATATACAAAAATAGCTCTTGACGTGCAAGTGCAAAAGCATTATCATTTGCAAATAGATTCGCATTTACAACTCGATATCACCCGGAGTATAATATGAAAAACATGGTCTGGATTCTCTTGTTCGGAGCAGGTATTTATTTATGTCTGCCTTGCTTTTCAAGCTGCAAACAGAGCCCCCCGTCCACCCCCGGCAAACTCCAGGTTGTCACGACGTTGTTTCCCCTGTATGATTTCACCCGGCAAATTGCCGGCGATAAAGCGGACGTTTCATTGCTCCTGCCACCCGGAGTCGAACCTCACTCCTTTGAACCCCGTCCCGGGGATATTGTCCGCATCAGCAAGGCCGATCTGTTCATCTATACCGGCCCGCAGATGGAGCCCTGGGTTGAAGACATTCTTAAAGGGATTACAAATACAGAGCTTACCGTGATCCATGCCAGTGCCAATATCCAGCTTGCCGAGGACGACCAACAGGATCACGACCTTCAAGCAGACCCAGACTCTCACAACCATGAGCACGAGCACACCGGACAGGACCCGCATATCTGGGTTGACCCGATTTTAGCTCAGCAAATCGTCAGTACCATTGCCAATGGTTTGGCGGCCACAGACCCCGCAAACCAAGACTTTTATCTGGCTAATGCCAAAACCTATAACGAAAAGCTGTCGGCCCTGGACGCCCAAATCCGTTCAGCACTCGAAAAATGCAGCAGGAAAACCATTGTTTACGGCGGACACTTCGCCTTTGGGTATTTTGCCCGCCGCTATGGTCTGGAACACCTGTCTCCATATGCAGGATTTTCGCCGAATGCCGAGCCGACACCCAAAAAAATCACAGAGATGATCGAGACACTTAAAAAAGCCGATACATCCTACATTTATTACGAAGAACTGCTGGAGCCGCGTGTTGCCAAAATCATTGCCGAGGGAGCCGGTGCCAAACTCCTGCTTCTGCATGGAGCCCACAATATTTCCAAACAAGAGCTTGACAAGGGGGTCACTTATCTGGAGATTATGGAAGGCAATCTTGAACGGCTCAAACTCGGCCTTGGATATCAGGATTAAAAAGCCTGTGAACATTCAATATACAATTGCCCACAACCTGCATGAATCTGATTGAAATTAAAAATGTCTGTGTCCGCTACGGCCCGATTGAAGCCCTGTGCAGTATCAGTCTGGCCATTTCCGCCGGTGATTACATCGCCATCATCGGCCCCAACGGTTCAGGCAAAACCACCCTGTTCAAGGCTATTCTGAATCTATTGCCGCTGACAGAAGGCTCCATTTCCCTGTACGGCACGGATGTCCGCCGATTCACCCAGTGGAACAAAATCGGCTACGTGCCGCAGGTCTCGCGCAATCTGCACAAAGGCTTCCCGGCCACCGTTCGGGAAATCGTCGCCTCCGGGATCCTGTCGGCCAAGTCCTTTCCACGTATCATTTTCCGCAAAGACTACAGCAGTGTAATCAAAGCCATGGAAACCGTCGGCGTATGCGATCTGTCCGAACGGCTGATTGGCGAACTGTCCGGCGGACAGCAGCAGCGTGTGTTTCTGGCCCGCGCCATGGTGAATGACCCTGATTTGCTTTTACTGGATGAACCGACCGCCGCCATCGACCCGGCCACCCGCGAACAATTTTACAAGACCCTGCGCGACATCAACTCCCAGTTTGGAAAAACCATCGTCCTGATTTCCCATGATGCCAGCCATATTGGCCATTTCGCCACCAAACTGGCCTATCTTGACAAGCATCTGGTTTTCTTCGGAGGATTCGACCAGTTCTGTGCATCTCCCGAGATGACCCGATATTTCGGCCCCCACGCCCAGCACCTCATTTGCGGCCAGCATTGCCCGATGAAGGAGAAACCATGAACACGATTCAGGAAGCCCTTCAATATCCCTTTATCCAGCGGGCGCTGGTTGGCGGCGTCTTCATCGGCTGCTGCTGTGCGTTTCTGGGGGTATTTCTGGTTCTGAGGCGTCTGTCGCTGATTGGCGATGGCCTTGCCCATGTCGGCCTGGCCGCGGTAGGCCTGGGGTTGTTTTTGAATACCCAACCACTTTGGGTCTCGATTCCAGTGGTGATGTTTGCATCCTTATGGATTCTGTGGCTGTCGGACAAAGCGGAGGTCTATGCCGACGCAGCCATCGGGCTGGTCTCGGCTGTCAGTGTCGCCGTCGGTATTATTCTGGCCAGTGTTGGACGAGGGTTTAATATCGATTTATTCAGTTTTTTGTTCGGCAGCATCCTGGCCATCAGTATGCCTGAAGTCCTCCTGAGCGTGGTCTTATCGGTGATTGTCATCGGCATGGTCTTTTTATTTTACCATGAGCTGTTCGCCATCGCTTTCGAAGAAGAATATGCTCGCGTTCTGGGCATCCCCGTTGAAAAAATCAATACCATCCTGATCCTGTGTACCGCCATCACCATCAGCCTGGGTATCCGCGTCGTCGGCACCATGCTGGTTTCCAGCCTGATTATTTTTCCTGCCATCACCGCCCTGCAAATCGCCCGCGGATTCCGTCTGGCCATGCTGCTGGCGGCCGTGTTTTCCACCCTGTCGGTCTTAATCGGCGTGTTCGTCTCTTACCTGGCGGACCTGCCCACCGGAGCCACTATCGTCCTGACCAACTTCGCCTTCTTCGTCCTGACCTTCCTCATCAAAAAAATGCGTTAATGTTGCTGCCGCACTGTGTCGAGTGCCTTTTGGACCAGTTCATCACACCGTTGATTATATTTATTGTCGGAATGCCCCTTGACCCAGCACCACCGCACGGAATGAATCGCCGTCAGCTCCAGCAATCGACACCATAAGTCCTGATTCACGACCGGCTTTTTCGCCGCGGTTTTCCAGTCATTCCGCTGCCAGGTATCCAGCCATTTTTCCGTAAAGGCATGCTGCAGATATTTCGAGTCGGTATGCAGTTCCACCTGGCACGGCGTTTTCAATGCCTCCAGTGCACGGATCGCCGCCAGCAGTTCCATCCGGTTATTGGTCGTATCCGGCTGGGCCCCGGACAGCTCTTTGGTATAGTGGTTATGTTCCGGGCTGATCAACACCGCCGCCCATCCGCCAAGCCCCGGATTGGGAGAACACCCGCCATCGGTATAAATAACGACTCTCATCAAGTTCCCTTCAACACCATAAAAAAAGCCCCCACGACAACTCGCATGGAGGCTTTACACGATTCTATGACTTTATATGGTTAGACCCGTTGCGTTAAATGCGTGATGCAGGAATTATTTCCAGTCATCCGTGCGGAACGATGAGGCCGGAAGGCCCTCTTTATTCCCCAGCGGGCCGGTGGACCAGTTGGTCCAGGCATACCGCACGGCAACCGGTGCGGCCACCTGGTCACTCCAGACAACCACCGTATCACCCTCTATCACAGCCTGGGCGGGAACAAAGACTTTATCTTCTCCAGCAATCACAAACTCAGATAACTGGCCCTCCCTGGCCACAAGCCCTCCATTGGTATAATCAAAAGACAACCGTATCTTCTGTCCTTCAATCTTCATTGATTTATACATCGGTCCGCTGAAAGCTGCAACCTTTTTATTATAATTTTTTGCAAGCGCATTCAACGCCAGCCGTTTGCCGACATCGACCTTGTTTCTCGGATGAATATCGCGTTCCTCACCAATATCCATCGTCGAAGCCATCCCACCCTTTTTCACAGCCGCCAGCGCCTTGACCTGAGCCTCACGAAGATATGCGGATTCACTGTTGCCTGAGCCACTATACACATAAGGAGCAATCTGCACCCAATAGAACGGAAAGTCGCCAATCTTCCAATGCTTGCGCCAATCGGTAATCAACGCCGGCAGCAGCCTGGCATATTCATCCGACCGACCAATATTGGATTCGCCCTGATACCAGATTACACCGGCAATACCATAAGGAATCAGCGGCTGAACCATCCCGTTGAACAATGCCGTGGGGGTATTGGCATTGAATCCGCCATCCACAATCGGAGCGGCAGGAAGCGGCTGATTGGCCAGGCTGACTTTATACTTCCATGCGCCGGCAAGCGTGGCACAGGTTTTGACATCGGCCCCCACCGGCCCAATGCGCATCTGTTCTTTGCCGCCGTTGAAACCGCCTTCGCCGCCGGTATCCACAACCCGCACCGCAATCACATTCGGTCCAACCCGCAGTGCCGTCGTCGGAATCACGTATTTGCGTTCTTTGTTATATCCAACCGTTCCGCCAATCTTGATCCCATTGACCCAAATGGTATCGATATCATCAATCGGCCCCAGATGCAGTTCCATCGGATTGCGAGCCCACGACGGCGGCAGATTCGTCACACGACGGAACCAGACAATACCATCGACCGGTTCTAGGTCCGATCCCGCCCAGAACGTCGGCTGCTCCATCTCTTTCCAGTCGCTGACATCCAGTTTCGGATCCTGCCAGTTGCCCTGCGTACCCGGATCGATCGCGGCAATTTTCTGTTCCCATTCACTGACAGCCTTTGCAATCATCTCGTTGAGAGTTCCGGGGTTTTTGGCAAATTCCTGATATTGCTTGGCCATCTCCACATAATGGGCAAACGGTGCCAGGCCTTCTTCACTGGTCCAGGCCTCTGCCGGAGTGCCGCCCCAGCTGGTATTAATCAGCCCAATGGGAACGTTTAAATTGTTGTACAGTTCTTTCCCAAAATAATATGCCACGGCACTGAAGTTCATCAGGACATCGGGGCGGGTTAGCTCCCAAGTGCCCGCACAGTCCTCCAGCGGCACGGGGGAAATCTTTTTTTGCACTGTAAAAAGACGGATATTATCATTATTTTCATCTTTAATCGCGTCGCCTAACCGCAGCATCGCAAATGTAAACTCCATATTGGACTGCCCTGAGCAAACCCAGACCTCGCCGGCCAGGATATTGTTCAAGGTGATGGTGTTCTTGCCCTTAATCGTCAATGTCAAAGGTTTCCCATCAGCAGCCGGGGTGCCAATCTTAACCCGCCATTTGCCATCTTTATCGGCCTTGACAGAGGTTCCAAACCACATCCATGACCCCTTGACCTCGACTTTTTCGCCGGCATCCGCCCAGCCCCACACAGCCACCTTGCTTTTTTGCTGGACAACCATGTTATCCCCAAAAATCGCCGGCAGCTTCACATCGCCATAAGTTAATACCACAAAACATAACAGAAACGCTAAGGTCATCCACTTCTTCATAATGCATCTCCTGTTAAAATGGTTGATTTCGTTATGACATAAGATAAAACTGTACCGCAAATTGTTACAGAGGCAAGTATTTTTTGCCCCTGCTTCCCGGTTGCGGAATATATCAGATAGACGTACAATATCAAAAACAGAATCGAAAGGGTTTCTATGCTGCATCACAAAGACCTCGAAAAATACAGTTCCGCCATCACCCTGTCGGATATGGAATGTTTTGTTTTCCCGGAATTAATGTACAGCCTTGTGCTGGCCAATATTATGAGTCCGGTCATCTGGAAATGGCGGGACGAGGACTGCTTTGTCAAGCTGGAAGGCAAGGCTCCTTACCGAAAACTCATGCGGCTGCGGCAGTACATCATGGACGAATTCGAATTCAATCTGGATTTGCAGACCTGGGGCCTAACCACCAAAGATGCCGAGATTGCTCGTTTCGAAAAATATATTCCCCGGGATCAGATCGCCCGCAGCAATGCCCTGTTCGGTTATCAGGGCGACCAATATTATTTCGATGTTGATATCCGCCGCCATTTTGGGCTTGATGCCTATGACAGTGATATCATTCCTTACTGGAAGACCGAAACGGTGGAGGCGATGAACGCCTTTCGCCGCAAGCCCGGCTACAAAACCGGCGCCGGGGAATGTGTTTCGCTGTCGGCTCTGTATGCAGCGGCAGCGTTTATCGTCTGTGACATCCCGCTGGAGGATATCTTCATGGTGCTGACGCCGCTGCATTCGCAGGACTTTATTGACATTCAGGACGGTGTCATTTGCAACAATCGCCGGATGGTCACCAAAGCCATGTGGTTCAATGGCACCGAAATCAGCATGAAGGCCCAGCGTGCTATCCGGAATGAACAAGTTACTATTGTCGGTCATAACACCGGCTGGGTACACTGCCTCTATGACCGTGCCACTATCCAGCCCAGTGAATTTGCCCGCCTGCGCCGCAAACTGTCGGAGTTTCTGACCGCCCCTCTCAATGCGCTCAACTTCGCTAATTTCCTGCGGGCCAATCATGCCTATCATCCGTATTTTCAGTTCTGCCGACATCAGCGGGGCAAACGCATGTTTGTCAAGGCCGAAGTGCTGTTCGGCTATGAACACGGCAGCCGCTTCCGTATTGGCGATGAAACCTTCGAAAAACTGCTGGATGAGGTCCTCAGCGACGACTATCTGCCCTACCCGCACGAAGGACGCATCTGCTGTGAGCAGTTGCGGGCGTATATTGAATACGATAATATCGACATCTATAAAGCCGACGACCGCTACAAACTGGCACGGTTTCTGGCACCGTTTATCCCCCAGGCTGAAAAACTGGTTGCCGACCTGCTGGACTTCCTGAAAATCACACCCAATCTGCCGGGCGAGCAGAAACAATACGAACCAAACGAACCCATTCGCATCCTGAATACCTGGACGCGTCAGCAGATTATCGACTACCTGCAATCCCTCCGCGAAAAAAGCATCACCGCCGACCTGGCCTTTTATGCCTATCGCGATATGGACACCTGCAACTGGCAGCCGTTTTTGAAGGCGGCAATGGAACGCTGCCCGGTCAGTATCGAGGCCTGCAAAGACAAAACCCCCGAACAGGTCTTTCAATGGCTGAATGATATGCCCAATGACTCGATTTACGATGGCAACCGCCTCGCCCAGCCGGACGAAGTCGCCAATTATACCACCGGCGACGGCGTCGAAAAAGCCATCACTATGGCCAACATCCTCTGCGCCCGGAACCCCGAAAAAACAATCCACCTCAACATCACAGGCCCCAAAGTCATCCTGACCGATGGTGGGAAAGAATATGCATTCACTTCAGCCAAGAATTTCATAAGAAATTTGCATCTCAGCCGGGAAAGACAGAATGTGTTGTGAATTGAATCAGGAGGAAGATTGAATGGAAAACCACGACTTGATGAGAGCGGGGCCGGAGAATACATCGGAAAAACGATTTTGGTTGGGATCACTTATCTGGATCATCACCAAAATCTAATCGAGCGTAAACAGTGGCATGGTATCATTGAGACATTTTCCAATTCGGAGGGAATTCGGATTAAATTGGCTGGTTCCGAAGATCGGTGTTGCTTGCCGCCGGACCCAAGAGGCATCCAAAAAGCTAAGCCCGGCATATATACGCTTAAATCAACCGGCGAGATAATTGAAGACCCGGATTATTTGGCAACCTGGACTCATATAAAGCATTGCTCAGAGCAAAAAGGTTCTTCTTTATCTTGATCTGAGTACGTTAAGCTGGGCAATTGTCTTTCTTGTCCACCCTGGCCGACAGCCCCGGCAGCAGTTCCGGGTGGTCAACTTGTTCCAGCGTCTGGCGAATGAATTCCTTCCAGTGTGGCAGACGGTGCGTTCGCCGCTGTAAGATAATATTCCGCAAGGTTTTATAGCTCATACACCACATCCGCGTCTGCAAAAACCCTTCCGGCAGCCGTTTTTTTACTGCAATCAGGTCATTCGCCTTGGCCGCCTCATAAATCCACTTCAGCGTCGCAATGGAACAGCTATCCGGTTCAAAATTATCCTTCAAAAACGCCTGAACCGCCTTTTCATCGTCGATATTGATCTCCAGCAGTTCCTTGGTCAGCGTATGCATTGTGCTTTCGGACTGCTTGGTCGAAAGCCGGAACGTGTCTGCCTCCTGCCAGAAATACCTGGGCCCGCGCACATCCAGCCACACGATAATACTTTCCAGAAACTTGTTATGCCCGCCATCCTTGTCAGCCAGCTTTTGTGCCACTACCGACATCTTATCCGGACACTGCTTTTTATTATGGGCAAGCCCAATCAAGGCCGGCTTATACCCCGCTTCCTGGGCTTTTTTTACATTTAAATATATACTATCCATTAACTCTCCTTTGGATCGTCAACCACATACCAGATTCATCACTGTAAAAATTTACCTGGAAAAGTCAAAAACAAAATCCGCGACACGCCGGATTGCCCAAGAAGAAGACACAAAAAGACTTGAACTCCGGTCTTGTGGAAACCATTCGAATGCGGTATGATACTGGACTATGCGAATTCCTTTGACAAAATATGGTTTACCGCAAGTTGCGGTCATCCCGCTGGCCCTGGCCGCGGCAATGGTTGGCTATTGGCTGATTGCCAGATACTGCTTTGCGGGGTCTGTCTGGCAAAGCCAAGGCTTAACTTTCGTCTGCGTCTGGCTGCCGGAACTGATCCTTTTTGTTGTGTTGGCGTGGGCTTTATCGTTTTTTCGTGATCCCTATCGCGTCATCCCGATTGACCCAAAAGCAATGCTCTCTCCGGCAGATGGCACCATTACGGATATAGAAATTGTGGAAAACGACCCCGCATTTCCCCATAAGGCGATGCGAATTGGCATCTTTTTGAGCATTTTCAACGTCCACATCAACCGTGCCCCCTGTGCGGCCCGCGTGGGCGAAATCAAATACAAACCCGGCCAGTTTAAAAACGCCATGAGCCCCACCAGCGGCCGTGTCAACGAATCCAACGATGTGCGGATGACCCGCCTGGACGAGCCCAAAGACGAAATCATGGTCCGCCAGATTTCCGGCGCCATCGCCCGCCGTATTGTCTGCGAACCGAAGACCGGGGATACCCTGGCCCAGGGCCAGCCATTCGGCATGCTCAAATTCGGCTCGCGTACGGAACTCTATATCCCCATCCGAGATAACGTCAAATGCCAGGTCCGGCTCGGCGACAAAGTCCAGGCCGGCCTGACGGTATTGGTGAGATACGAATGAACGGAAACGAACAACCCCGAAAAAAACGGTTTTTCTTTCGCCGCAACAAACCCCGACGTCTGCAGTATATCACTCTGCTGCCGTCGCTGGTCACATTGATTAACGGTGTCTGCGGGTTTGCCGCCATCGGAATGGCCGCCAAAGGTCCCGAGCACTTTGCCGCCGCCGGCTTTATGCTGTATGCTGCCATGATCGCAGACATGCTCGACGGCCGGCTGGCCCGTATGAGCCACTCTACCTCCAGCTTTGGCGGACAACTCGACAGCCTCTGCGATATGCTCAGCTTCGGTGCCGCGCCTGCATTTTTAAGTTTCAAGCTTCTGATGGGTACCCTGCCGATTATTCTGTCACCATCCATCAAGCTGATGGGGGATTTTGTGGAACGCCTCATCTGGCTGGCTGCCGCTGTCTATCTGTGTTGTGCTGCCGTTCGCCTGGCCCGGTTCAATGTCGAAAACGTCGAAGATGAAACCGCTCACATGAGCTTTTCCGGCCTGCCGACTCCCGCCGCAGCCGGAGTCCTGGCCAGCCTGATAATCCTTTATCAGCATCTGGTCAGCGATGCCGCCAGAGATACATTATTATTTGAAGCGGGACGCTGGCTGATTATTCACACCCTGCCCTTCATCACCATTGGCCTGGCTGCGCTTATGGTCAGCCGAATTCGCTATCCGCATGTAGTCAACCAGTATCTCCGCGGCAAAAAACCCATTACCCATCTGGTTTGGGCCGGTGTGTTGTTCAGTCTGATCTTCTTGTGTGGGCTGCAGGTGGCGATGGCTATTGCGTTTGCCGGGTTTGCCTCCACCGGCTTTGTCCGCTGGCTATGGTATCACACATTCCTCGGCAGACTCTTCGGACGAAAACTCCAGCAGCCTGTTGGTCCGCATCAGCATGTCGTATGAACCGCAGGACACTTCCATTTGGCCCCCAGAATCCTCCCGCGGATTGCTCTGCCTATATTCATATTCCATTCTGTACTAAAAAATGCCGCTACTGTGCCTTTTATTCAATTACTGCCGCCAGCCGGCAACAGCAGCAGGATTATCTGAATGCAGTCCGTCAAGAATTACAGATGTATGCGCCCTATCCTCCTTTCTGCACTGTCTTTCTTGGAGGCGGCTCACCGTCGGCCTTGCAGCGGGATTTATTATACGCCCTGCTCGACTGGATTTGCCCACAAACTCAACCCGACGCGGAATTAACCATCGAAGTCAATCCTCGCCAGACCGATGTGGCGTTCTTTAACCACCTCCGCCGGCGCGGCATCAACCGCATTTCCATCGGCGCCCAGTCTTTCAATCCCAGGGAACTGACGTTTCTGGGACGCATTCATGATGTTCAGGATATCATACACTGTGTTGACGACGCACGAACCGCAGGTTTTGATAACATCGGTCTGGATTTAATCTTCGCCATTCCCGGCTCAACCCTTTCCGACTGGAAAGAGTCCATTGACAAAGCCATTGCTCTCCAGCCCGAGCACATTTCCGCTTACAGTCTGACTTATGAAGGTGATACGCCGCTGGTCCGCCAGACCGCCGCCGGCCAAATCAGGCCCGTCGGCGATGACCTGGACCGCCAGATGTATGAGTACACCATCGACACCCTGACCACCGCAGGTTTCCAGCAATATGAAATTTCCAACTTCGCTCGTCCCGGCCGCGAGTGTCGCCACAATCTCCGCTACTGGAAAAACCAGCCCTACATCGGCCTTGGCCCCGCTGCGGCAAGCTGGTTCCGGGGCAAGCGGACCGACACGGTTTCCGACCTGCAGCACTATCTTACCGCCATTCAACAGCGGCAATTTGCCTATGCAAACGAGCATATACCGACCCCCGACGAATTTGCCTGTGAAACCGCCGTTTTAAACCTTCGCACTCGCGTCGGGATAGAACCTGTGGAATTTCAGCAGCAAACCGGGTATGATATCACCACTCTGTTTGCCGCCCCGATTGCCGAGCATCTGCATCAGGGTTATCTGGAATGGCATCAGGGATGTTTACAGCTGACGCGCAACGCTCTCGGTATCGCCGATTCGATCCTGTGCGATTTCGCGGCTGTATCGTGATCAATTACAATAACCATTTTGCCGGAAGCCAATCATTCGTGCCGCATCCGGCAGATAGCTATAAGGTGCAATAGAATGATCAATAATCTTGAATTACCGTTTTTAACCAGTGATCTTGGCTGCGTTTCGGGCATTATCAAGCAGCGGCCCGAAGATTTCTGTGTCGAGGAGGTCCCTCTTTACGAACCCTGCGGCGAAGGAACCCATATTTACGCCTTGATTGAAAAACAGCAGTTGACCACACATGATGCCGTGGCTCGGATTGCCGCGGCTCTCGGTATTCGCCGAATTGATATTGGCTACGCAGGACGTAAAGACGCCCAGGCTATCACCCGCCAGTGGATCTCGATCGAACACATCGACCCCGATCGACTCCTGGCCCTCAACTGTCCCCAGATTAAAATCCTCAAAATCGGCCGTCACGGCAATAAACTCCGAGTCGGCCACCTGGCGGCCAATAAATTCATGATTCGGATGCGAAATCTGTCCGTCCCGGTCAAACAAGCCGAAGAAATCACTCAGGCCATCATGGAGGTACTCATCCGCCGGGGTGTACCGAATTATTTCGGTCCACAGCGTTTCGGCGGCCGCGCTGACAGCGGCAGACTTGGCGAGATGCTGATTAAAAATGATGTGACTGAATTCTGCCGACTGTTTCTCGGCGATGCCGACAATGAAACCGATAAACGCTTTATTGAAGCCCGCCGGCTCTATGAGCAAGGCAAATATGAACAGGCCCTCGAATGCTGGCCCAAGGCCTTTCACGACCATCGCCGAATGCTGAAGGAACTGGTCCGTACCAGCGGCAATTTCAAACGTGCCTGCCGAGCCCTCGACGATGCGATGAAAAATCTGCTGGTTTCCGCCTGGCAATCGGCTCTGTTTAATGAAGTCCTCGCAGCACGAATGCCCCGCATCGATACTGTTCTGCTGGGCGACATGGCCATGAAGCATGACAATGGAGCCTGTTTTCGTGTCGAGCAGCCGGACATCGAGCAGCCCCGCTGTCAAAGCTTTGAAATCAGCCCCACCGGTCCACTTCTTGGGATGCGAACCACACGCCTGACCGATACCGCCGGCGAGATAGAAAACTCGATTCTCGACAAACAAGCCCTCACGGAAGAGGATTTACGCCGAATCAAAAACTTCGGTGCCCGCGGCGGACGCCGAGCTTTGCGGTTCCAGCCGCGGGATGTTCGCATTAGCTGTGGTACCGACAATCGCGGCGACTATCTCGAATTGGCCTTCGAGCTTGATAGCGGCTGTTACGCAACAACCCTGCTCCGTGAAATTACCAAATCTGACATTGCCTAGGACATCCCATGACCACCATCACTACCCAGCATAGAATCCTTCATACCGCGGCAATCTGGCTGCAGGCGATACGCCTGTTTTCCCTGACCGCGTCAATTGTGCCAGTCCTTCTCGGTGCGGCGTGGAGTCTCTACGAAGGAACCGCTGCTGACTGGAGGCTGATGCCGCTGATTATCATTGCCTCTGTAACCATTCACGCTGCCACCAACCTCGTTAGCGACTATTTCGATTATATCAAACACGTTGACCAGGATTATACGTTCGGCGGAAGCCGGGTTATTGTTGAAGGCAAGCTGTCGGCGCGACAAGTCCTGCTGGGCGGGTTCGTCCTGTTTGCCCTGACCGCCGCCATCGGCCTGATATTCATTTATCTCCGCGGCTGGCCGATTCTGATGCTGGGCCTTATCGGCATCCTGGGCGGACTCTTTTATACCGCCACCCCCATCGGCTATAAATACTTCGGTCTTGGCGATCTGATGGTCTTTGTTCTCATGGGACCGCTGATGGTCATTGGTGCTTATTTTGTCCTGACCGGCACATACCATCATCATGTCTTGCTGATCTCCCTGCCGGTCGGTTGTCTCGTTGCAGCTATCCTCAGCGGCAACAATCTCCGCGACATTCTCCATGACACACAGGCCGGCATCACCACCACCGCAGGGCTGCTGGGTCATCGTCTCGCACGGTTCGAATATACTGCACTGAATATCGCCGCGTATCTGATCGTGATTCTGCTATGCAGTCTTGGTATCCTGCCCATGCTGAGTCTGATTGTCCTGGGCACCCTCCCCCTGGCTTATCTTCCCACACGAAGTGCCCTGCAGAGTCCACCCAATACTCCTGCTCCGATTGCCACCCTCGATATTCAGACGGCCAAACTGCATCTGGCGTTCGGCGTCCTGCTGATTCTGTCTCTGGTCGTCGGAGCAGTGATGCGATGAAAGCAGTACTGATTTTATGTCTGGCAGCGATGGTTCTCTGGACAGCCATGTTCGGCCCCACCCGGGCGTATTTGTCTTTCTGGCCGATGATGACCTTGTCATCCGGTCTGCTGGCTGTCAGCGCCCTTATTCTCCAACGGACACGCCGGCCCGAACCAACTTTGATTACCCCTTTGCCCGGCTTATGGAAGGCCATTGACAATCTCCTGGCTGCTCCGGCACGCGGAGGCTTCTGGATGGATTTGGCCGTCGGAGGACTCAGCCCGCTGGTCTTATACGCAGGCTTTTACATTGCTTACCACATTGCCCGGCTATTATTCGGATTCGCCGCAGTCCAGGTGAACCTGATCTATCAGCTCCGCGAAGGCACCTCCCCGCTGCCGATTGCTCTGCTGCTGGCTTTGTGGATCGGCCCCGCCGAAGAAATCTTCTGGCGAGGCTTTGTGCAGGAACGCCTTTGCCGCCGCTATGGAATGCTCGTCGGCTTTGTCGCCGCAACGGCCATCTATACGCTCGTTCATACAGCCTCATTGAATCTGATGCTCATTGCCGCAGCGGCTTTATGCGGCGGATTCTGGGGCTTGTTATACACCTGGCGAAAACGCCTCTGGCCCGCCATCCTCAGCCATGCCGTTTGGGATGTCATCATCTTTGTCCTGTACCCAATCCGCTGATCATGACACAATCCAATACTCCCAACACAGAACCCATGTTTTCGGCCATCGCCCGATATTACGACCTGTGCAATCACTTGTTTAGCTTCGGGCTGGATTTCGCCTGGCGACGCAAGGCTGCCGCCATCGCCTGTGACAGCCCCATCGATTCTGCACTGGACCTGTGCTGCGGCACCGGCGATATGACGTTTGCCCTGGCCAAAACCGGCCAGGCTCACTCCATTCTCGGCTGCGACATCGCCAAGCCCATGCTGGCCATCGCTGCGCAAAAAGCTGCAGCATATGCTTTCACCCGAACCACCATACAATGGCATTGTGCCTCCGCCGAAAACACCGGCCTGCCCGACGCTTCTTTTGACCGCATCACCTGTGCCTTTGGCCTTCGCAACGTTGAGGACCTGCCTGCGGTACTGAAGGAATCTCACCGCCTGCTCAAGTCCGGCGGCACATTGTGCATCCTTGAATTCTTCCTGCCCCAACCGGGTTTGTCCCGCAGGCTTTATCTGTTTTACCTGTGCCGAATCATGCCGCTGGTGGCCAGATGGATCGCCGGCGATCCGACCCCCTGGCATTACCTCGCCGCTTCGATCCGTCACTGGGAAAGCGTTGACCTGACCGCTCAGTTACGTCTGGCCGGCTTTCAAGACATCATCGTTCGCTCGCTGACCATGGGAACCGTGCGAATCCATACTGCCAAAAAAGGACCACTATGACACTATCTGAATTGACTGGAACTCAATGGCTGCTGTTATTCGTGTGCGGCCTGCTCATCGGCATCGCCAAGACAGGGGTGCCGGGTTTTGGCATCTTAGTCGTGCCGCTGATGGCGATGGTCTTTCCCGCTCGCGCCTCGACCGGCATCCTGCTGGGTATGCTCATCACCGCCGACCTCTTCGCGGCCATTTATTACCGCTATTCCGCCCAATGGAACCTTATCCTGCAATTGCTGCCCGGCACCCTTGCTGGGGTCCTGGCGGCGGCCGCACTGATGAAATCCGTCAATGACATCCTGCTGGCCAAACTCATTGGTATCGTCGTGCTGGTCATGCTGGCCGGCCGCTATGCCTCCAGTCTTCTTCCGGCCGGCACACGCCAGAACCTCGACGCGGTCCGTACCCACTGGTCCATTGCCGGCGTGTTTGGCTCCCTGGCCGGCTTCACCAGCATGCTCGCCAATGCCGCCGGTCCTGTCATGACGTTCTATCTCCTGTCGCTGCGGCTGGACAAAAAACGTTTCGTCGGCCTCAACGCATGGTATTTCTTCCTGCTCAACTGGCTCAAAGTCCCCTTCAGCGCCGGCCAGAACTTCATGAACAAACAATCCCTCATCATCGACGCCGCCACATTTCCAGCCATTGCCATCGGGGCTTTGCTGGGCGTCTGGCTGCTCAATAAACTTCCCCAGAAAGTCTTTGAAATCGTCGTTACGGCTCTGACCGCCGCGGCCGCCGTCAAACTTCTTCTGTCCCACTAAATAAAACAGGCAGGATATTGCTATCCTGCCTGCGTAACAATCTGAAATCAAGCCATGTCAAATTCGCCCGCGGCCTCGCAAATAGCGGACAACACCCAGCCCCAGTGAAGCCAAAACGACTGCACCCGGCACTGGAACCGTCGCCGGCACAGGCTCTTCAGGATCAGGCTCAAGATCCGGCGTCCCGTATTTGAACTGCAGGTCATCCACATCGCATCTGCCGGTGCCCCCAACCTGCAGGTTATAACCAACATAGTACCTTAAGATCTGACAATCACCATATTGAACCAGCCATTCGCTGAGCAATTTTATTGTCCCTGACCGTGAGTCCATACTCGTCGATCTGCTGAATGTCGAATTTAAATCGAAAGACAATTTTGTCCAGCCGTTATTATCAGGCTCGCTATAGGTTGGATTAATCAGCATAAACAGATAATCATTACTTGCTTGAGCGATATCCGCGGCTCCATTTTTATTGGTATCCACCAGGAAAAATACATATGGATCGGCTACACTGCCATCCGGTTTATTGAACTTCACCTCACCGGACAGCAATTCCCCAAAAGAAGCAGACTCGTTCAAGGTAAATCCAACCCGGGGATTCTTACCAGTGACGTAACCCATCTGGCATAACCCCCCGGTTACATTAAATCCCTGACCAAGCAATGCCTCTGATGTTACCGTATTAAAATCCTGAAGCACCGTCATCGCTGCCATTCCTGAGACACTCATCGCCAACATCACCATGCAGACACACACAGACTTCATAGAAGACCTCCACTCTGAATAAGGATAGACTACCCCAGAATACGATATCCCAGGGTTATAAAGACATGAAAGAAACAGACATCAAATCCTCAACCGCTCCGTATCCTTCACTGAACCTGCGTCAATGTAGGACTATAGCAAAACGGAAACAGAAAATGCTATCCCTATTTTCCCCTAAAAATCCATGAAAATAATTTGCAGACCCTCTTAGACACCCCAAAACAAGGCTCCCGCCACACTGATACTGTTAAATAGAACATGAATAAATATCGACCGCCACAGCGAGCCGCTTCGTTCATAGGCATACCCCAGACAGCAGGCCAGCACAAAAATGCCGACCGAATGGGTTCCATAATGCAGTCCCGCAAATAAGGCCGATGTAATACCAATCGACATCCACGGGCTGGGCAGATGCGCTGTCAGCGTGGATTGAATCAGCCCGCGAAAAAGAACCTCCTCAAACACCGGCACAATCCCCACCGCAAACACCACCAGCAGCACCTGCATCCAGAGCGGATTGGTCTGATTCATCTCCACAAGTGTCTGATGTTTTTGCAGCTCAAACTCCGGCCCTGCAAACAGCTTGCCTGCCGCCACCGTCAGATATAATGCCAGCAACACGATGGGATAAATCGCCGCCAGATTCACGGTGGCCCACCCTAAATCCTTGGGGATCTTTCGCCAATTTAATCCGAATCCCCGTAATCCCCGTACAAATCCAAACTTTGCCACCAGCAAAAAAAACGCCAGTAATCCGATATCCAGCACCGTCAATACCGCATACTGCACAAAATGAATCGTCGCTTCGGGACGTGAAGCCAGCAGTTTTTTAACCAATTCCCCGCATAACATCGCCGCCACCAGCCAGACAAACAACTGCAAAAACGGGAAAAACAGCGGCAGCCGAGTCCGGCGGACGGGACAATGTGCCAGTGCACTCAATCCCGGCGTCTGCACCTGCCAACGGATCAGCACGCCCACGCCTGCCAGACATACCACCGTCATCACCGTGCCCAGAATTGCTTCCACGTCCACTTGGGCCACAAACACATAATTATATAGTATTTCTATCATTTTTATCTTATACACATCGCTAAAGACACGTCTTTATACTCCACCGAACTCGCTATTGTAAAGCGACATCTGCTTGTTGGCCTAACAAAATCGCTCTGATTATAGATATATAAAACCTGATGTTGTGAAGACAGGAAAGAGTAAAGCTTATTTTGGAGGGTTAAACCTGAGACTGTTCGTTTGTATTGGCCTGTTGTCATTTTCGGCCTAATGATTATACGAAAATACCTTTTACGGCATCAAATCACACAGTAACAACTCAGGAACCTCAGGCGAATACCAGACTTCAGCCACATTATATTCATTCCAGGACAACAATATCGTCCTCAAAACACTATCCAAATCCACGTCGACGCTTGATTTACCCCATCTGTTGAAAGTGTTCCAACTGGTTGACTATCTGGCCGACAACTTGTTCATGGGTCAGGCCTTCAGTATAGATGGTGATATCGGCATATTGTTCATAAAGCTGCCAGCGTTTGATGAACAGACTTTCCAGCGTCTCGCCCGGCTCAATAACTACGCCTCGCCCAACGATATCCGTCAGCCTTTTTTTCAACCCTTCCAGCGGCAGTTCCAGATAGACCGCAATGCCGTTTTCCTTGAGATGCCGCATGGCCGACTCGTAATAGACGACACTGCCGCCGGTGGCAATAACCGCATTGCGGACATCAACAGCCTCAACATATCGGCGCTCGATATCGCAAAAACCTGCCAGCCCATGACGTTCGATTAGCTCCGACAGCGTCGCCTTCTCGCCAGCCTGAATCAGTAAATCGGTATCGACAAATTCCCGCCCCATCACTTTGGCCAACAGCACCCCCACCGTGCTTTTGCCAGCACCCGGCATTCCGATCAGAACAATATTTTTCACGGGGTCTTTTTCCACTCCAAAATCTCCTGCGGGGTTGACAGGCTTCCGGCCGGAAGACGAGATAAAAGCTGCTCTGAAAACGGGGCTTGTGCAATCAACTGCGGCTCATGCGAATCGGAACCGAAAATCAACCTGACCCCGGCATCCAGAGCAATTTCATAAATCTCATGCCAGCGGGCCTTGAATTCCGCCGACAGCCGCTGGCCGGTCAGTTCGTTGATTTCCCAGGCAACACGGGTCTTTGCCGATTGCTTAGCAGCCTTCTTAAACACCTCCATCGCCGCAGCCCAGTTGACCTTAGGCCCCATTGCCGCCGCCAGCAGTCGCCCCGGATGGGCCAGCGTATGAACCCGCGGATTGGACACCACACCCAGCAGCGTCGTTTCCCAGACCCGCATAAAGGTTGCCGCATCAAGGCTGCAATGCTCCGGCTTCCACGGATAATTGCCCACCGTCGGCACATAATGAAAGCCCGCGATGATATAATCGATACCGTCAATCCGCTCCGACGCCAGCCGCCCATCGGTAAAATCGGAATCCACATCGACCTCGGCTCCAATCGTCACCGGCACCGAGCAGGCAACTTTCGAAAAATCATCCCGGATTTTATCGATATGCCCCGCCGACTCATCATGATAAATATGGTCGGTGATGGCAATGCAGTCCAACTGCAATTCATCCGCCCGGCGGCAGATCGCCTCCACCGTCATCCCGGGCGCGTGGCCGCAATATTCAGTATGAATGTGAAAATCATATCGCATCATGCTGTTTTTTCCGTTTTATCTGAATCCACAAATACCCCGCCAGAATCGCCGCCGCCAGATACCCAAGCGGTGCCGCCAGCAGAATCACTTTCAATCCCCATCGTTCGGCCACCGGCGCCAGCAGTCGCGGTACAAAGCTGGTAATTAACCATGTCCCGCCGATGATAAATCCCATCCGCTGGCCAAGGTTTGCCCCGCCGGCCTGACGGGCCATGCTGACCATCAGCGGGTACGCACCATAACACAACAGCCCCAGCAATGCAATCAGCCATGACGCCCAGCGATACGTCACCGCCTCGGCATATAAAAAACCAAACGGAATACCGGCCAGCAGCATCCACAGACACGTAACCAGTTCCCCTTTGCGAGCGGCCAGCCGCGAAACGACAATCCCGCCGATACCGCCGGCCAGACTGAACAGCATCACTGAATAGCCGCCGAAGTTTAACTCAAATCCGAATTTCGCCAGCGTCTGCGGCACAGCCCAGACCACCACCGATGACGAGCTCCCCCCCAGCACCGCCATCACAAACACCGGCCAGAACGACACCTGCGGAGCCGGGGATTCTTTTCGAGCGGCATGGTCCCCTTCGCAGGCCAGACGGACTCGCAACGACCACAAAAGGACCATGGTCAAAATAGACATCATACAAAACAGCCACAGCATCTCGAATCCCCACCGCTGCACCATCGCCGTGGCTGCCCAGCCGCCAAACGCAAAGCCCGCAACCCCGCCGGCCATAAAAATCGACGTGCTGACCGCCGGCGAAATTCCATCCAGCGTATGCACCGCCCGCATAAATTCCGGATGACTCATCCCGACACCCGCCCCGCAGATAAACAGAATCACTACGGCCGGCCAGAATGACGACGCCTCCCGAGGCAGCACGATAAATGCCCCCAGACATAACGAACAAGCCAATCCAATATACAGGAATAAAGGGCGGGTCTTTTCGGGGCGTAAATGACCAATAACCACCTGAATTCCGTTAGCCGCCAGCAAAAAATACATCAGCAAAGACGCCCCTGCCGACAAATTAAACGCAAAATCACTTTGCACCTTGGGCAGGATGGTGTGCATCGTACCGGGGAAACAGTCCACCACAAAATGCCCGGCCGTTAAAGCCGCTAACAAGGTCCATTGTCTCGTTTTTATACCGCTTGTTTCCATGTTCATAGGATACTCTCTTTAAACCAAAAGAGAGCATTTTAATCCATAACTGGACGTTACGCAACAGCATTCATCCGGCCCCGCCCATACAGCAGGCGCATAAAAAAAGCGGCCCCCTCATACTGGGACCGCTTTGAAACCCGCCATTTTCCGCATTATTTCTTCAGAATACGGCAGTCAAAAATACCGCCAGCGAAATTGCCGGGGTGAGCAGCAAATTTAATTCGGATTTTCTCCTTACCCTTCACCATCTGAGCCGGAATATCGTACTGGACATCCATAAACTGGCCGGGCTTGTCGTTATTAAGCTGCTGCGTGGCCAGTTTAGCATCATCCACCAGAATGTCAAATATTCTGTTATTGTCACCACCCCAGTACGTCACACTGAGCACCAATGGCGTATCCGGCACGACTTTCATATCAAATGCAAACCATCCGCCATCTGTGGCATGACGCCATTTGCGGCCAAGATGTTCGCCGATACCAGTCTTGTCACCATCCAGATTATGGTCACGTTCCGGCTGCATCTGACCAATCAGCAGGACATCCACGGTTCGAGCTTCCAGTTCTTTCTGAAGCCGCAGTTGTTCCTGATATTCTGCCTGCCTGGCTTCCCACTGCTCCGGCGTAAAGATATCCATATACACCGTGTAAAGCTGGTCAGCCACCTCAAAATGAGGAATCAGCCGAATATCAACCGCTTTCCATCCATCAGCACCCAGCACACGTGCAATCCCCCTGCCCTCAAATCCCATCTTCCTGCCGGCTACAGGCTTGCAGGCTTTTAGCAGGTCATCATACGTCCCCAACAATGCCGGCGTGGGCTGGTTGTCATCCAAATCGGCACACAACAGGGTGGGACCATATAAAAAAGCAATGCGATTGGGGTTATCCGGCATGCTCTGGATATGCAGCTTCATCGGCAGTCGCAGTTCGATCATATCCCCGTCGGCATAGTCCCGCTCGAGGACAGCAAAACCTGCTGCATTGACTGGCGCATCGACAGCCTTGCCATTAACCGTGACAGTCATCCCTTCAGTCCAGTACGGCTTGCGAATCAGCACAGCAGCTTTGACCGGTTTGTCACCGCTGAAGGTCAGCTTGACTGTATCGCTGTAGGGAAAGCCGGTTTCCTGTTTGACCTTCAGGCCTTTATCCCGCCAGTTCAATTCGGAGGCGATAAACAGATTGACATACAGCGTATCGCCTTTGTGATAATAAATGCTTTCGCCGTACTTGACGTGGTTTTCCATCCCCGTCCCGACACAGCACCAGAACGAATTAAACGGATCGCTGAAATGCTTGCGAGCCGGCATATCCAGAAAGCCCTTGTACTTGAACATCCCGGTGGCGGGGTGCTGGTGCGCCAGGATATGATTATAGAGTGCCCGCTCATAATAATCGCCCAGCTCCGCCGTCGGATGCCAGCTGAACAGATGCATTGTCAGCTTGAGCATATTATAGGTATTGCAGGTCTCGGTGGTATCATGCATCCGGTCGTTGAGTTTGCCGGGCTGGCCGAAATGTTCATCGGCACTATTGCCGCCGTTGACATAGCTGTGATAATGCACAACGCGATCCCAGAAATACTCGGCAATCGTTTTATAATAGTCGCTGCCGGTCAGCTCATACTGCCGGGCAGCGCCAATCACTTTGGGCACCTGGGTATTGGCATGCACTCCGGCCAACCGGTCTTCTTTGCGGCTCAGGGGATCCATGATGAATTTATGCGTAAACCGTTCTGCCAGCGTCAGGTACTTTTCATCGCCGGTAACGGCATACAGATCTGCACACACTTCTTTCATCCCGCCCTGTTCACAGGCCAGCATGGTTTGCCACTGAGCCTCGGTCAGTTTGTCGGTCACAGCGTAAGCCCAGTCCGTAAATTTCTTCCAGACCTCCAGGGCCTTTGCATTGTCACACAGCAGGTAAACATCGCGAAGCCCTGCCATTTCCTTGTGAATGGTATACCAGGGCACCCACAGGCCGTTCAGGTCAAAACCCTGAGAACGGATATCACCCCGCGCAATCTCCTCAAAGCATTTTTTGCCGCCGGGAATCGCCGCCACGTAGCCATTGCCGTTTTTATCCTGACACAAGGCCATTTCATCGACGATATAAGCGGCACGATCCTTAAATCGCTCATCCCCGCTGGAGGCATACATCAGCGCACATGCTGACAGATAATGACCTAAACTATGGCCGGCCACCCCCTGTGACTCCCATCCGCCATAGACTTCACCTTTGGGTTCCAGTCCGGCCTCTTTGCGAAACCACGCCAGCAGACGATCCGGTTCCAGCGTCAACAGATAGATCGCATCACGCTCCATGGCCGCCCTGAAGGGGCCATCCAGCAGCCGAACATCATGTAAATTGAAGGCATACGCTTCAATCGGCGTCTTGGGGGCTATCTTTATCTTCGGCTGTGTACTTTCAGCCACCACCGCCCAGCTTTCAGCCAGCAGCCCCATCAGCACACAAATCACGATATTCTTTTTCATAATCGCATTCCTTTTCTGATACCTTCGACAGTTTAGCGTTTCGCGGGAATTCGCAAAATCGTCACTGACCACGGCTTGACAGGATACACAAATGACTTGCCCGCCCCATTAAACGTTGTTTCGGTCGGGACAACACGCGTCGGTTCATCAAGCGTATTTTCATCCGTTGGTCCGGCACCGGTCAGCGTAATCACCCTGGCGACGCTTTCAACCTCACGTACACCCGCTACAGCAATCTCCGCCGGCACCGTCTCAGCAGACGCATTGCACAGCTTGACAACCAGATCACCGCTGGATTCTTCAAAACCCGCATTGGCAAAGAATGTCCGGGGGACGGGGTTATTCGCCTGAATATCGTGAATGAGCTGACCATCCAGATAACACTGAACACGTTTGCCAGACAACACAATCTTGACATCATACCAGCGTCCTGCCTCAATGCTGCCGGGCTTTTCAGTCAGAATCCGGGCATCACCACCCTCAACCGCCTGAATGGCATGCCGGGTGTTCCCCCAGCCGCCGCAATTCCATTGCAGCCAGCGTTGATCGTTATTGCGGAAGACCACCATAAAGCCCTCCGCTCCAGCATTACGTTTGGCCTTCAGCTCAATGGTATAATCCGCCCAGGTCGTCTCACCCAAAACCGTCAGGGTATCCTGAGCCCGCGCATCGGGCTGGCGATAGACCCCACGTTCGACGACCCATTGGCCAATCATCGATTTCCACCCTGCAGCATCCTTTGAAAAATCGGAGCTATACAGCACGGTATCGCCCTGCGTGACGCGAATGTCTTTGTACTCCGCATCTGCCAGCCAGGTCCGCAGTCCTATCCGACCCTGGGGGGCATCTTCTTTGGCATCTGCAGCGGTAATGTGGGTTTCAACAATTGTGGTGGGTTTATGGTCAGCAAACATCTTCTGGACGTAGTATGAGCTGCGGCCCAGCACACGTGAACTGTCAAACCGAATCAGGTTGACCGGCCATTCACGATCGTTGACATTTTCAAACAACGGGGCGTAGGACGCCATCACGACGATATCACTGTTGCGTTCCATGCCCATCATCCATGCCGCTTCCGACAGTGCCCCCAGCAGATTGCCCGAATGCACATCACGATTGACGGCATACTCCCCGACATAAATTTTGGGCCCCTTGCGGTCGTAATTATCATAGCGATCGGCATTGCTGAAAAACCAGCTGGGGGCCACATAGAAATGTTCATCCACAATTTCCATCGGGGCATTGGGAATCGGCTGGTCGGCAATGGTAATCACCTGCGGGTATTTTTTCTTAATCGCTTCATAGAAAACCGCATAATGCTTGTGATAGACCTCGCCGCCGTTTTCGTTGCCGATTTCGACATATTTAATCTTGAACGGTTCCGGATGACCGTGTTTTGCCCGCAAGGCTCCCCACGGATTGCTTACCGGCGCCATTGCGTAATCCAGCGCATCCAGGGTTTCCTGAACATACGCTTGCAGTTCCTCAGGGTCGGTCACAACCTCTGCATGGCGTGCCTGACAGCTCATGCCGACATTGACCACATACATTGGAGCTGCCCCCAGGTCTTCGGCCAGCTGCAGAAATTCATGATAGCCAAGGCCATCGGTGGCACGGTAACCCCACAGGTCCCAGTGGCCCGGCCGTTGGGCAATATCACCAATGGTCTTTTTCCACTGAATCCGGTTTTCCAGCGTACAACCTTCCACCACACAGCCGCCCGGGAACCTCAGAAACGCCGGACGAAGCCCCTGCAGCATCTTCACAAGGTCCTCACGCAGACCACCGGGACGCTTTTTGTAGGTGTTTTCAGGAAACAGCGACACCATATCCAGCCACATCACCCCCGGTTTGGCAAAACCAATCGCCAGTCGGGATTTGGCATCGGTCGCATCGGCCTTGAGGCTGCATGCATAACGTTTCCAGTCGCCGCCGACATGGGCCACTGTCGTTTCAGCATAAACCACACTGCCGTCGGCCTTTTCGAGACGAACCGTCACATCTGTCTGATGTCCGCTTTCGCTGCGGGCGTAAAAACTCAGATGATACAGTTCGCCTTTGCGAACCGACATCCCCCAGTAGCCTTCGTTTGCCACGCCGGCAAATTCGCCCGAGGTTTGCACCTCAACCCGCATCGACAGCGGCGTCTGGTCATTGAGCGGATTGGCATCATCCACTCGAATCGCAACCTTTGCACCGCCCTGTTCAACTTTAGACCAGGCATGCAGGTCGGACTTGACCCATTTGTTATACCGCCAGCCGTTGTTGGTAACCAGGCCCCCGTTTTCCACACGGGCATTACCCGGCGGCAGATGTTCTTCAAAGGAGCGGTTCTGCACCATCTCCGCATACAAACCGCCGTCGCCGGCATGATTGATTTCTTCATAAAAAATCCCATACAAGTCCGGACTGACCTGAACCTGTTTTCCGTCGGCTTTGATATCGACCCGCACCGCCTGTGCCGCCTGATGCAATCCCATCAGGCCCACTGCACAAGCCAGCACCATCCGCATTCGAAACGTCGTATGTCGCATAAGGATATCCTTTATCGTATAAGGGACTTTATTCAATCGTTAACAATACAATGGATTTGGACGGCAGCGTTGCATGGAGCTTGCCCTCTTTCAGTTCAAAGGCCTTGAATTCCGCCGGCTTGACCGCATCGGGCTTTTCGAAGGTATTATGTGCATTCATCTTCTCATCCGTCAGCACGCGTCCGTGAACAGTTTTGGGGGTCACACCTTTAAGCTCACAGCTCAGCTCCGCCGGCACCGTCGGGTCCAGATTCACCAGTGTAATGTGAATTACGCCAGCCTTGTCTTTGGATGCCGACACATTCAGCGACGGCAGTGTTTCATTGCCGGACTGATACCCGTTACAAGCCAGCTCGCTGGCCAGCAGTGACGCTCCCTGATGCACCTTGTACATCTCAAAGACATGATATGTCGGTGTCACCAGCATTTTTTCCTTGTCTGTCAGAATCATCGCCTGAAGCACGTTATTAATCTGGGCGATATTGCACATTTTGACTCGGTCACTGTGAGTGTTAAATGTATTCAGATAGATGGCTGCAGAGACCGCATCCCGCAGCGTATTCTGCTGATACAAAAACCCCGCTTTGGTTCCCGGCTCCTCATCCCACCAGGTACCATATTCGTCAATATACAAATGGACCCGCCCCTGAGGATCATACCGATCCATAATCTTTTTGTTCTCCCGGATAAGCTGGTCCACATGCAGCGTATTCTTCATCAGGGCAAACCACTCCCGCTCGTCGAAATTCGTGGCACTGCCTTTCTTTCCCTGATCCCAGGAACCCAACCCGCGAACATAGTAGTGCTGGCCGTAGGCATCCATCCGAGTACCAATATTCTTCATGATCGACTCGGCCCATTTCATATCTTCGCCGTTTGGCCCGCAGGCAACCTTGGTAATGCGGTTGCCCGGATAATCCCGAACATAGGTTGCATACCGTTTATAGACATCCGAGTAATACTCCGGCGTCATGTTCCCGCCGCAGCCCCAGTTCTCATTGCCAATCCCCACATACTTGATCTTCCAGGGTTTCTCACGACCATTGGCACGCCGCAGATTCGCCATTTCGCTGTCCCCGTCAAAGGTCATGTATTCAATCCAATCCTGCAGTTCTTCCACGGTGCCGGACCCGACATTGCCGGCGATATAGGCTTCGCACCCCAGCATCTCACAGAGATCCAGAAACTCATGGGTGCCGAAGGCGTTGGTTTCGGTAACCATACCCCAGTGGGTATTGACCATTTTGGGTCGCTTGTCCCGAGGACCTATCCCATCCTTCCAGTGATATTCATCCGCAAAACACCCTCCCGGCCAACGCAGCACCGGGATATTCAGCTTTTTCAGCGCCTCCACCACATCCGTCCGAATCCCACGCACGTTCGGAATCGGCGAATTCTCACCAACCCAGAATCCTTCGTACACACAGCGACCCAGATGCTCGGCGAAATGCCCGTAAATTTCAGGCTCAATCGTCGAAATCCCTTTGGTGGCATCAATCACCAGCGTATTGACCTTCTCCGGCCCGGAATAAATGGTTGTCCCGGCCACGCCCAGCCCGGTTAACGTTATTATGCTTACCAATACCGCCCATCGTACCATCTTCATAACGAGTTCTCCTTGTTTTTGATGTTTATATGTCCTTTTTAATGCGGTGAATTCTGGATTCGACTTGCCTGTAACACTGTGAGAAAATCTCTATGCCATGAAAAACCTCCGTTTGACCTTGCCAAATAATTACCGTTCTCAACTACGGTATAGTACAGTATAGTACAGTAAAAACAAAAATTTTTTCCGCGGCTTCTTCGCGGAAAATCAGACTATCAGATGCCGCCTGTGCTTATTTTGTTTCACTTCACACGGAAAATCGAACAATTCCGTCATATTTTTTGAATTCAGGACCTCATCCGCAGTTCCGGATTGCATCATCCGCCCCCCCTTAAGCAGCAAAACCCCTGTCGTCCAGGGTCCGATTTCCTCGATATGATGGGTAACCATAATCATCGACGGTGCTTGGGCCATTGCCGCAAAGTGCTCCAAATCCTTTAAAAAATGCACTCTTGCCGCCGGATCCAGCCCTGCACAAGGCTCATCCAGGATCAGGACCCGGGGTCGATTAATCAGCGATCGAGCAATTAATACCTTTTGCTGCTCGCCCTGCGAAAGGGTTCCAAAGCATTGATGGGCAATAGCTTGTGCTTTCAGCATCACCAGTGACTCCATTGCCCGATCATATTCCGCGGCCGTAAACGTCCGAAACAACCCCAGTGAAGCCTCAATCCCGGATACCACAATATCCAAAGCCTTATCTTCCGCAGGCAACCGCTGTTCAATCGACGAGCTGACCCACCCGATCAGCTTCCGCAGTTCGCGGAGATTGGTCTGGCCAAAACGCTGCCCCAATACCGTGACCTGCCCAAACGTCGGCCATTCATAGCCGGTGATAATCTTCAGTAACGTCGTCTTGCCCGAGCCATTGGCCCCCATAATGGCCCAATGTTCCCCCGGCGCAATGCGCCAGTTGATTCCCGACAGAATCGTCTTATCCTGCCGGATAAAATGAACATTGGACAGTTCAATCACCGCGGGAGAGTCTGCGGATTGCAACCTCATATCAGATTCCAGCCTTAAACCGCAAACTTCTTGCCCGTCAGCTTTTCATAAGCCTCGATGTATTTGGCCTGTGTTTTGGCCACAATTTCAGCAGGCAACTCGACTCCCGGACCCGATTTATTAAACTTGATGTCTTCCAGATAATTCCGGACAAATTGCTTATCAAAACTTTCCTGATCCCGCCCCGGCTGATATTTATCGGCAGGCCAGAATCGTGATGAATCCGGTGTCAATACCTCATCAATCAGGATAATCCGCCCGTCAATTTCACCCCATTCAAACTTCGTATCCGCCAGAATGATTCCCCGCGATTCTGCGTAAGCACTGGCCTTTTTGAAGACCTCAATGCTCTTATCGCGGACATACTCGGCCTTTTGTTGTCCCAAAGTCTTGACCGCTTCCTCAAAGCTGATATTTTCGTCGTGTTGCCCCTGCTCGGCCTTGGTCGAGGGCGTAAAAATCGGCTCCGGCAGCTTATCACACTGCCTTAAGCCCGCCGGCAGCTTAATCCCGCAGACCGTCCCCTGCTTCTGATATTCCTTCCAGCCTGAACCTGTGATATACCCGCGCACAATACACTCGACCGGCAGCACCCGCGTCTTTTTGACCAGCATAGATCGCCCCACCAATTGCTCGGCATAATCGCAAAACGGTGCCGGATAGTGCCTGGGATCATCCGACAGCAGATGGTTTTCCACGATGCCGGCCAAGAACCCGAACCAGAACTTCGATATCTGCGTCAGCACCTGGCCCTTATGCGGAATACCTGTCTTCATAATCACATCAAAGGCGCTAATCCGGTCAGATGCGACCAGCAGCATTTTATCTCCCAGATCATAGACATCCCGCACTTTGCCACGCCGGACGTTGGTATTCGGTATCTGCGTCTGTAATATCACATTTGCCATAATCATTCTCCACTATCTTGCCTACTTACATCCGGTCCGGCCGACCAGACCATCCTCACACTATACTCGCTGTTCACCAATTTGTCTATGGATTACCACAAAACCCCATTCTCAATCGCCCTTCGGTCTCAGTATCAGGGTACCAGGAAGACAAATAAAAAGCGGGTTTAAGGCCCGCTTTGATGAGAGTTTGAATCATCTTGTGTGAGATTTCTATTTTGGCAGGAATTTGAATTTCTGTCCGCCAATCGAGGCATCAATCATCAGGCCCTTGTCGGCAATGACAAAAATAGCCATGCCGTCACGGTAATCGGCTTTGGCCGCCGCCCCGGCATCCAATGCGACTGCTGTCGCCTGAGCGGAGAAAGTAAACTCACCCGTCATAAAGACTTGCAAATCGGCATGGGTTCGAAAGAAGATAATTTCCCGAAAACTCTCGCCCCCCAGTGAAGCCCCAATTGTGGCCTGACTGAGACTGGTATATCCAATCAGTTCCCCTTTGCGGTACACTTCCCCCTGTCCCCAGGCTCCGCCGACAATAAAAGCCCCCTTGCCTACCTTGGGCAAGACCGCATATCCTTCTGAATCGCGAAAGAATCGTTCGATGTCGGGGTCCCTGGCTTTGAATGCCGCAATGGCTTCCTTGACTTCAGCATTTAAGACCGCCTTTCCTTCATCTCGTTCAGGTGCCGTTGCACAGCCGCATACCCAAATCAGTGCGCAGCCAACCAGACAATTCAGAGCTGTTTTCATAGCGATTCCTTTCCATGGACTTTTCCTGTTTGTATCAGAGCTTCTTTGCGGTTATCATAGTAGGCAAAGAAACCGCGACTTTCAAGTATTTTGTGCCGGTATGTAGTAGGTCAATAAAACCAGAATTGAAAGGGGCAACTATGAAAACAATAAGAACCATATTGCTTTTGTCGGTTTTTGGGATGGTCGGGTGTGTGCCGAGCCTGCACGAACTTTACACCACAGAATCTTTGGTTTATGATGCCGCCCTGCTGGGAGATTGGCAGCACGAGGACACCGTATGGCAGTTTACCGGCGACCCGAACGAGAAACGCTACACAATCCTGATCACGGAAGAAGATAAGGATCGTGGTAAGCTGGAAAATCGTTTCGAAGGTCATCTGGTGGAATTGTCGGATGTGCGGTATCTGGATTTGTTCCCGCACAGTGATGTCAAGCTGAATGTCGGGACTATTTATGCCGGGCACCTGCTCCGTGCCCATACTTTCTGGCGAGTCGAGGTCCGCGAAGGCAAATTGCTGATAGCCGCCATCAATCCGGATTTTCTGGACAAGCTTCTCGAAAAAGACCCGACGCTGGTCAAGCATGAAAAAACGCAGGACGCTCTGGTGCTGACCGCCTCCCCGCGGGAACTGCAGGGTTTCATTCGTAAATATAATGCAGTGGAAGGGTTTTTTGGCGACCCCATGCAACTGGAACCGAAGATCATTATTAAAAAATAATGCATAAGACAACACAACGACTGATTGAGCTGGACAAAAAATACCTTTGGCATCCATTTACCCAGATGGCCGACTGGCTTGCGGGCGAGCCGGTCATTATCGAGCGAGGCGAGGGATATTATCTGATCGATACCGAAGGTCGACGCTATATCGATGGCGTCAGCAGCCTGTGGTGCAATGTGCACGGACACAGCGTACGGATGATTGATGAGGCAATTCGTCGTCAACTGGATGAAATTGCTCACAGCACCCTGCTGGGGCTGGGGCAGAACCGCTCCATTGAGCTGGCCGAACGGCTGATTCGGATTGCCCCGCCGGGTTTGGCCAAAGTGTTTTATTCCGACAGCGGGGCCACTGCGGTCGAAATCGCCCTTAAGATGGCTTTCCAATATTGGCATAACCGCGGCGATAAGCAGCGCAGCCGGTTTATTGCCCTGCGGGAATCGTATCACGGCGATACCGTTGGTTCAGTCAGTGTCGGCGGGATGGAGTTGTTTCATGGGATTTACAAGCCGCTGTTATTTGAGACGCTGTTTGCTCCAACGCCGCATCCATATCGATTTAACGGCACGCCGCAGCAATGCGCCCAACACAGTCTCGATGCCATCGAGACCCTGCTCAAAGAAAACGCCGGAACAGTTGCCGGGATTATTCTGGAGCCGAAGGTGCAGGGTGCGGCGGGAATGATTGTTCATCCGGACGGTTTTCTGAAGGGAGTCGAAACGCTGGCCCGCCAATATGATGTCCTGCTGATTGTCGATGAGGTGGCCACGGGATTTGGTCGAACCGGCAAGATGTTTGCCTGCGAACACGAAGGGGTTCGGCCCGACCTGATGTGTGTCGCCAAGGGCATCTCCGGCGGATATCTGCCGCTGGCGGCGACACTGACGACGCAGGCGATTTTCGATGCATTCCTCGGTCGGGTAGAGGAGTTTAAGACTTTCTATCACGGCCATACCTATACCGGGAATGCTCTGGCCTGTGCAGCAGGGCTGGCGAGTCTGGATTTGTTCGAAAAAAATCATGTGTTGAACAAAATGCCCGAAAAAACAGACTTAATGTTTGTCGCCCTCGAAGATATCCGGGCCCTGCCGTTTGTGGGAGATGTGCGGCAATGCGGGATGATGGCCGGCATTGAACTGGTCAAAGACAAGACCACCAAAGAATCGTTTGAATACAAACACACCGTCGGAGCCAAACTGTGTGCGGCGATGCGGCCCAAAGGTGTCATGCTGCGGCCGCTGGGTGATGTTATCGTGCTGATGCCCGCCCCGGCCATGGATAGAATGACGTTAACCAAGCTGCTGGCGGTGGTCTGCGATAGCATCCAAAATGACCTGCCGGAAATTGTCAAAGGGCTGTATATCCAACGGGTATGATTATTCTGCGGCGGCCATAGGCTGCTTTTATACCGCGCGTACTCACGGGGTAACGTTACCCTATGCAACCGCAGTGATAATGCTGTTGCTGGAAGCTGGCGGCTGAAAGCTCTTTAGCCGCGACGAACCGGAAAATTTCAAGTAGGATCAGTATAAATGAATCTGCGTGACCTCCATTTTCAAAAAACCAAAGGGCTGTTTATCACCGGCACCGACACCGGTGTGGGCAAGACGCTGATTACAGGCGGGATTGCCAAAATTCTAAAACAATATAACCTGAAGGTCGGCGTACTCAAGCCGATTGCCACCGGCTGCCGCGAGGAACGCGGAGGGCTGGTCAGTACGGATGCGGAATTCCTGGCGATGTGTGCGGAGACGAATTTCCCGCTGTCGGTGATTACACCGGTTTGCTATAAGATTCCCGCCGCGCCGGTCGTGTGTATCCGGGCCGAAAAACGGCCTATTGACTATGAACAGATTGCCGCAATGTACAATTATCTGGCCGGGATGTGCGATGTCGTGCTGGTCGAAGGCATCGGAGGGGTACTGGTGCCGCTGGACGAAGAGCATACGATTCTTGATTTGGCGGTTCAGATCGGACTGCCTGCGGTGGTCGTGGCCCGGCCCAACCTGGGGACGATTAATCATTCCCTGATGACCATTGAGACGATTCGCCGGGCAAATCTGCCGCTGGCGGGTGTGGTCATCAGCGGCTACAATACCGCTACCGCCGAACTGGCCGAGGAAACCGCCCCGGATATCATCGCCCAGTTCGGCAAAACCGACATTCTGGCCGTGGTCGGGTATGATGAAGAATCCAGCGTCGAGCAGCTCCGCATCGGTCCCATGACTCTGGCTGGTCTTGACGAATGCCAGTGGTACTCACGGATTATGGGGCAGGGATTCCACAGGGGCTGATTCTTTCTGCTGTTTGTATTCCTCTTTAGTTGGAATTGTGATGGTCATCTGATATTTTTCGACCAGCCGCTCAAAGGCTCGACAATCCCCCTGTCGTGAAGCTCGTACCAGATTTTGTTCTTCAGTCATAAATCCACCCTGTTCCTTAGAGGATTATTCTAATGCAATAGTCCAGTAAGGGAAAGCGGCCGGATGTGTCAAAAAAATGAAAAATGTGGGATTTTCGCCGATACAAAAAAGCCCCCCTCGCCCATGAAGATATCGCTCCTTTTGCCACCAATGAGGGCTCGGGGGTAGTGTATATATACTGCTACTTGAAATTTCCCGTTTCGTCGCGGCTAAAGAGCTTTCAGCCGCCAGCTTCCAGCAACAGCATTATCACCGCGGCTGCGTAGGGTAACGTTACCCCGTGAGTACGCGCGGTATAAAAGCAGCCTATGGCCGCCGCGAACTAATCATACCCGCTGGGCATAGACACCTGAAAGCATCATTGTTGCATGGTGTTCGTTTCAGATAATCGTTTCTGGATGGCTTCAATCGCCTTCTGAAAAGGATTTTCCGTCCCGTCTTTGGGCCATTTAGCACTGTGGTTTTCAAGGGTATCCAGGACGCTGGCATCGCCAATCTGGGCCAGGATGCTGGCCGCAAGCACTTTCGTCTCCGGAAGTCCTGTATCCAGCAACAGTTCCAATTGTCCAATCCGGCCGGTAGTGCGGGCTCGCTCGACCTGCTGTTTTTCCTGCTCCAGCCGTTTGGCATATTCCGCTTTGTTGGTGGGGACGGGTTCGGCGGTATTGTTTAAAACTCCCTGAATATCACTGCCGATGGTCTTGCGAAGCCCCGGGCGGATATGCACGAAATAAACCGCCTGAAGCATAACCCCAACCGCGATTAAAAAGATTGCCGCAATACGTTTCCACCCTATTGTCCATCCAATTTGCCGATTTTGCACGCCCGGTTCCTGTCGCAGGTCCGAGGCGTTGAGTTTCTCGATGACTTTGTCGATTTTATCCGTCATACATTCAGCTCCCGTCCATCGCCCGACCTGCTCCTCGACGGCTTGCAGGCCTTCCCAGTATGCCCTGCATGCGGCACACTGGTCGATGTGTTCTAAAACGCTGATCTGTTCGGAGATTTCAAGCATCTCCAGGGACATATCTAAAATTTTGTTTTTATAGTCTTGGCAAGGATGAGTCATACCTTATCTCCCTGCTCCTTCATTAACTGATAAAGCTGTGCCAGGGCACAGCGGACTTTCCGATGAATATCCGTCAGGGAGGCCCCCAGTTGCTCCGCGACGGCTCGCAGCGTCTTGCCGTGAAAGTAATACAATACCAGCGGCGTCCGCAATTCCGCCGGCAGCTTGCCGATGGCCCATTGCAGTTGCTCGCAGTCGTCCTGGCTGGTGTCGTGGCTGAGTGTTGGTTCGCTAATCTGTTCATTGAATTCAAGCTCCTGCTTCCTGCCGCCCAGAAAGGTCCGCGCGTGATTTTGCGCAATCTTGCGGATCCACGGCCCGAACTGGTCCGGGTCACGCAACTGACCGATCTTGATATAGCCTTTCAAAAGAACGTCCTGGGCAATGTCTTCAGCATCCTGCGGATGGCTGACGATGGCCAGACATTGTCCATACACCGCCCCATAATACTGGCGGATCAGCTCGGCATACGCCGTTTTGTCGCCTCTGGCCGAGGCCAACACCAATTGTCTCTGCCTGCTCTTATCCATTACCCATCGCTCAATTCATTCTATTAGACTTAATCATACAGCCCATTTTCCCAGAATTGCCAGAATTTTGAAGTTTTTTGTCACGGTTTTTCTGTTCAGTAAGATTAAACCTTATCGAGGGCGGTTGTTGCGCGGAAATGTTTGACAACATCACGAAATTGAACCAGGGTATCCACCATTGTCATAATTATACCTCCTTTTGAGAGCGAATTCTCTGATAGTGTTCCGTTAATCCCGCAATGACCTGCGGCAAATCGATATCCATCTGAACCGCTGCCGCCGCCACATCACTGAGCAGGGCGTCAAAAAGTGCCTTGCTTTGGCTGGCCTTGCGAGACTCGGCCAGCGGTGCCACGAATAACCCAATCCCCCGTCGCCGCTGAAGAAGACCTTCTGATTCCAGAATACTGTATGCTTTGCTGACGGTCATTGGATTGACCTTGAGCCGGCCGGACAAATCCCGAACCGACTCCATCTGGTGACCTTCCCCCAGAATCCCCGACAAAATCAGCCGCTGCACCTGCGTCACAATCTGCCGGTATATCGGTACGCCGCTATGGAAATCGATGTCAAGTATCACAAGTGACCCTTTCTTTGACTGTATTAGTATAGTAATACAGTAATATCAAAAAGGCAACGTATTTTCTGATTTGTTCATAAAATACCTATAAACCCTTTTTGATGAAAACATATAACGCCTTTATATATAAGGCATTATGATTCACGCGTGATTTCCCTTGCCCCCATCAATCAGGTTCAATAAAATAAGTTCTTTTCCGATAGGATCAAAACAATGTCACCAAAACAGCCTGATTTTCGACGGTATCTTGTTCCGGTCAATACCGGCTCGACCCAGCAGCTATTTACGGATTGCCTGGTGGTTGGGGCCGGGGTTGCGGGACTGCGGGCGGCGCTGGAAGCCGCGGAACAATGTGATGTAACGCTGGTCTGCAAAGGGGCACTGTCTGACAGCAACACCTGGAATGCCCAGGGCGGCATTGCCTCAGTGCTGGCCATCGAAGACAGTTTCGAGTCGCATATCGAAGACACCCTCCGTGCCGGCTGCGGCATCTGTGATAAAACCGTCGTCGAGCGGGTCGTCAGGGAAGGCCCCGGCCTGATTCGCCAACTGGCCGACTGGGGCACCAAATTCGACCGCGTGGATGGCAAACTCGACGTCACCCGCGAAGGCGGTCATTCACACGCCCGCGTGGCCCATGCTCTCGGGGACTCCACCGGCCGGGGGATTGCCGAAGCCCTCATCGAAAAAGTGCGGCAGCAGGCCAATATTAACATCATCGAACATTTCTACACAATTGACTTGCTGACCTGCCCCGACGGGCGCTGTCTGGGGGTCATCGGCTATCGTCCCCATTCCGGCTTTGAAATCATCTGGGGGGCCGCGACCATCCTGGCCACTGGCGGTGCCGGCAGACTCTACCGCGAAACTACCAATCCCGAAGTCGCCACCGCTGACGGTCATGCCATGGCCTATCGTGCCGGGGTGATCCTGCGGGATATGGAAATGATGCAGTTTCACCCCACCACGCTGTATATCGCAGGCGCTTCCCGTGCGCTCATTACTGAGGCCCTGCGCGGCGAAGGGGCGATTCTCCGCGACAGCACCGGCAAGGCGTTTATGAAAAAATATCATCCTGACGGTGAACTGGCCCCGCGTGATGTCGTCAGCCGGGCGATTCTGGATCGGATGCTCAAGACCGGCTCAACACATGTCTATCTGGACTTGCGGCACTTCGACAAGCCCCACTTTGCCAAACGGTTCCCGCTGATCAGCGAAATCTGCGAGAGCTTCGATATCGATATCGCCACAGATATGATTCCCGTCCGCCCCAGTGCTCACTATATGATTGGCGGCGTCAAGATTGACCTCGAGGCCCGAACCAATGTGCCCGGCCTGTTTGCCTGCGGCGAAGTCGCCTCCACCGGCCTGCACGGAGCCAATCGTCTGGGCAGCAACTCCCTGTTGGAAGGCCTGGTCTTCGGCAAAATCGCCGGCCAGTCGGCGCTGATGTGGCTCCAGAAAATGGCCGGGCCCGAATATCGCAAAATGACCATCGAAATCCCGCCGTCCGACCGCAGCCGGCTGGACACCGAAGACGTACGCAACTCCCTGCGAGCTTTGATGTGGCGCAATGTCGGCATCACCCGCCAGGCCAAACATCTGGACGAGGCCCAGGAAATCATCCGCTTCTGGCAGCGGTACGTCATGGATAAAGTCTTCGAAAAGCCTTTCGGCTGGGAAACCCAGAATATGCTGACTGTATCGCTATTAATGGCTCAGGCCGCCGCCCAGCGAACCGAATCCCGCGGCGTGCATTTCCGCAGCGATTTTCCCGAACGCGACGATGCCGCCTTCGCCAGACACATCGAGCAGGTTAGAGAAACATAAATCCCGGATATTTCGCCTTGCTTACGCAGCAAGATTTTGCAATTTGCATAACATGTCCGTAAAAATACTGAATTTGCAAAAAAAGACGAAATTTTCTTAACATTCCCCGGGGGGGGGCCAAGTATGATTGAAGATGAAAATTCATTTTTTCCAGGGAGAAAAAAATGAAACGCACATTATTATGCATACTGGCAGGTTTTGTGGGATTATGCTCATCTTTTTGTCAGGCGGATATCACTCCACAGCAGCTTGTCTCGATGATGCGGGCATCGCGAGCCCGATATATCTCGATGGAAGCGGCAATGGATATCAAAGGATTTTATCCAACCCAGGAAAAACAGGACAAACCCGTCTTGATGTATTCCCAGGAAGCGATATATCGAACCGATGGGACAACCGTGTACGCTGAGTATATCACCAAAGCATTTTCGGAAACCGGCTCCCTGCAGCAGCACTTCAAGGAAGTCGCGGTTGTTACCCCCAGGAGCAAGACCTATTATCATGAAGACCTCATCGAAACAAAACACCGTCGCGGTCGCATTGACAAAAATGAGGATAACCAGATCGGGGGGTGGTTTTCAATAACCCCGGATGTGGTTTTGTGGTATGACCTGACCATCGCGGGAGCCGAAGACAAGCGAATGGCATTCGTGAGGGATCATCCGGACAAAACGGACCTTTCGTTTGACGCAAAGACCTCCACGTATAGCTTAGAGATTCCGGCAGGGCCTGAACCGAACGCTCCGCTGTTTCGCTATACCATCGATCCGTCCAGGGGGTATATGCCTGTGGTTTACGAATGGCTGAATTGGGATAAAACACGCATCCAGAAATATGCCCGGGGCGATTACCGGCAGATAAACGGTCTGTGGGCACCGTTTCGGTTTTGGATTTATGACTCCAATGACACACTGGCAACCGAGGTCACAGTCAGGTCGCTTTCCCTGAATCAGCCTGTTTCCGCCGACACACTGAACTTCGAATTTCCCGAGGGAACCTGGGTTTCTGACCGGATTTTGGGAGTTGATTACCGCATCAGGAATACCGACCCGAACCAGCCATCTTCCGCCAATACCCGCGATTCTGCCTTTGGCAAGCTGGCACCGCCCGCAGCCGACAGGGAAATGGCCCAAAATGCACAAAAAGCACAGGAACTGATCGCCCGGGAAAAACAAACTGCCGCTGCAGCCGCCGCAGCGATTGCGCCGGTAGAAGTCTCCCCGTGTTATGTTTGGGTCCTGCCGGATAAAAAGGAATATACGCTTAGGGTCAAATCACCCGCCAGGCAGATACCAGTACTGACGGACTATGCCTTTGAAGGCAATGGATTGATTTTGCATTCCTGCGATAAGACATCCCTGGCATCAGGAAAAATCACCCTCACACTCGAACGTCCCAGGACATTAACCGACTATGCCGACGGCATACTGACCCTGACTTTTTCAGATCAATGCGTTGTGATTCATTTCATTGCCGCCCCCAGGCCAGAGCGATAAAACGTTTGGCCAGGAAGCCCATCTTGTTCTTTCAGCCAATCGGCCGACAATGTGAATCATTCGTGGACGCAAATATCTTGCTATGCTGTATCCGTTGGAATGAATACTGCACCCCCCAGGCAAAAACGTAAATACTCCTGATAAGGGTGGAAGACGGGATTCGAACCCGCGACCCTCAGAACCACAATCTGATGCTCTAACCAGCTGAGCTACTTCCACCACGAAGCTGAGCAGAAATACCCTCTGCCCAACTGCAAGGGGCAAATTGTAGCCGGAAAAAAAACATTTGTCAAGAACAACATTCACGCTTTACATTATCTATTTTAAGGGGCATACTTGACCAGCATTGTTCAAATTGCCGGCGGAGATACTCTTTGTCCGTATTCCAGGCAATTACCGTAAATGCTGTACCAGCCTTGTTTTGCAGCGATAATTCCCCCACCTCAGGCCGTCTTTGGACCGACTGGCAAACCACTTCCACAAAAACCCGGCCAGAGTCAAACGCTACATTTCCCTTAAGCCGTAAAATAGAGGATTTCATATTTTCCAGCACACCGAAAAACTTTTCTTCCGAGACGGTCTGATTCGTGCTAAACGATACCGCAAAGAGCTGCTCCGGTGCACACGAAACCAGATTCTCCCTGCGAGATCGGTGGGTAATACGATCCAAAAATGGCTGTTCTATCTTGCCGAAAGCGGTCTCCATAACCGGCACATTGGGATTCATCGTCTCCAGTATAGTTCGCAGCATCTTCAGCTGCGGCTCAGCCACAAGGTCGCATTTATTGATAATTATTCCATCTGCCCAGCAAACCTGTGACACAGCCGGTCTCAAATATGCCGCTACCTGGGTAAAATGAGCCGCATCCACAATACAAAGGTTGCCACGCAGGCAAAAAGACCCGGCGTGCGGTCCCTCGGTCAGGAAATTTTCAATATCCACCGGCTCTGCAATCCCGGTCGCCTCGATAAGCACAGCCTTATGCTTTCCGCTGACAGCAATCTCGGAAAGGGCCTTAAGAAAATCCGTTTTGGTACAGATACAAAACAAGCTGCCTTTGTTGATTTCGAATCGAGCCAGCTCACGACGCTGGACCAGAGCCCCATCCACACCGATCTGACCAAATTCATTAATAATCAGCGCAGGATTGGCCTGTGCAATCGGCCCGCCTGTAAGCAATTCGTTCAGGGCTGTGGTCTTGCCCGCTCCCAGATAACCACCAAGGATCCAGACGTCGATCATAAGTCTTTGAGCCATTCCTTAATTATCGCCACCTGCGGCACATGTCGAATCGATTTGACCTGAAATCGTGCCATCACGACTGCCGGAAGCTGTCCAGAGGTCAGACCATACGAACGGATTGTGTCTTCGTTTTTGACAAGCTGGATATCCACATCCGCCCCCAATTCGGTAACCGCCTGTTTCAGATTATTTTTCAATTGATTTGTCTTGTCGCAATCCTGCCCGAGCACATACAGCCGAGCCTTTTTCTGCTGAATCCGCAGCCGGAATTTCTCATTGATGCGTTTTTGGATCGCCGCAATCAATTCATCCCGGGGCGGAATCCGCGACACAAAGACAATCTCACCGTCAATGCAAATCGTCGGCACATTCCGCACCATCAGCGATGTCATAAACACCAGCGATTCACGGTATTTAATCTTATGCTCACGCCATTGCACTATTCCCTCAAACTCCGGAGCCACTCGCTTAACCGCATCGACCATATACTGGCACGGCGCACAGGCCTCAGAGTCGAGCGTAATAATATCCACAATGACCTTATCCGCCTGGCCGTACTCGTTCATATCCAGCTTATCCTGTTCCGGCGTTTCACAAGCCAGCGTTTTAACCACTTGCCGTTTGTATGAATCCAGAACCACCTCCGCCACAGCTTCAAGGTTGGCCGGCGGAGTTGCATACGGCAGGTCACAGCCTGGCGCAAGAATATATCCCGTATCTCCGCCAAGCTCCATACACGCAATGGCATTTTTCTGAGCATCCACCGGCCCGCCCAGCAACAGCACACTGGTCAACTGCAGATTACCTCCAAAACTGATATGATGCTTGATACATTCCTGCCGGACATAATCCAGAGGGATATTCTCATCAATCGAAATATTGTCGCATTTGCACTGGCACATAACCGGAATGTTCTGCTGGGCATGACCGCAGACAAAAAATGAACTCAACGCTGCCCGCTGACGAATCGACTCGAATACGGTGGTCACATAAGGACTAACAAACTGCACAAACTGATCCGGCCCAATTTGGCTGGTCATCGGGTCCACCAGCGCCACAATATCACATCCAGCCTCGATATAATATCCCGCCGTCGCCTGACAGACATCCGCACAAAAATGCATGAGCTGATTGACATACTCCGGATCATCGAACATCTTCATAAAAATATCCGTGCCCAGAAGATGCAGGGCCAGCGTAAACGGTCCGGTAATTAATCCATATAAAGCAATATCCGGATGGGCTTTTCTCAGTTTCCCCGCCGCATCCAACACTACTTTCAGACGTGCCGCATCCGGGCCGGGAACTTTTAAATCCCCCAATTTCACACCATCACCATTACACAGAGGATGATTAATCACGGCCGGAGGGTTCTCATTCGCCCAGGCTAACTGGCACCCCAGGGCCTCTGCTTCAATCTGCAGATCAAATGCGACAGGCAAGCCATCCGGCTTATATCGCCTGACAGCTTCTGATATCCCCTGGATGATTAAATCAGAACTTTTTAGATATACATCTGCGGGTTTCCCAATCAAAGCCCCTGCATGACAACCCACAAAAGGCACCCACGGAATGCGGTCTGTTTTCTCGCCCCGCATCGCCGTCATAACACGTTCTTTTCCAGTCACTTGCATTACTCCTCAAAGTACAACACCTTCGATTCAATGAATAAAAACCCGCATCAGGGTCCTTATTTGTAATCTAACTGGAAAAAAACGGCAGGTCTTTGAATATTTGATTTTACAATAACATTATCTTGCTATTTTCAGCTTGGCCCCTATTCAGAAGCCGGAAAGCCATATTTGCCAACCAGTTTGACGAATCGGCAGCCGCAAATCTCAATATGCCTTAATTGCTGCCCTTGCTTGTGATATTGAATGAGTGTTTGACTATACTCATCCCCAACCGGGGCAACCAGAATCCCATCATCCTGCAGTTGCACAATGAGCGGCTCAGGAGGGCGGGGTATCGCCGCTGTCACAATAATGCGATCAAATAAAAGCGGGCTTTGCCATCCGCAGGAACCGTCGCCAACAGCATAGTCCACATTATGAATAGCCAGACTCGACAATACCGATTGGGCTCGGACGGATAATTCATTAAACCGTTCGATGGTATAGACTTTTTTACAGAGTTTGGCCAGAATCGCCGTCTGATAGCCGGAACCAGTACCGATTTCCAGGACCTGTTCGGTACCGGTCAGCCTCAGACACTGGGTCATCAGGGCCACAATGTAAGGCTGGCTTATCGTCTGCCCCAGGCCTATCGGTATCGGATTGTCTTCGTATGCACAGGACTGATACTGTGGAGCCAGAAAATTCTCACGCGGCAATTGGCCCATCACCTCCAGAACCCGGGCATCACGAATGTCTCGCCCTCGGAGGTCGTGGCGTATCATGTACTCCCGCTGCGGGGCATAACGGTCTAACGGATCAAAGGTTACCATTCCCTTATTGTACGGTTATCCGTTTAAAACGCAACAGGCAGCCCCGACACTCCCTTGACAACAGGCCTCAGCAACTACTCAAATAATAGTACCGCAATGGCAACAACAGTCGTCCAGAGTCCTTTTTGCCCTTTGGCAGACTGGGTAATATTGGAGCTGCGGATAATCAGCCCGCTGGCTTTATACACCTGTTCTTTTTCCGACCAGTCTTTATTGGGATCCACCGCCAGCCCCAGCGTCGTACCCAGCATGTCGGCGGCAAGATCTTCAGACATATCCGCGGCATCTTTCTGATTTATTCCCACACCATGCACTTCACTGAGGTAGCCCCACTTATTTCGATCTTTGGGGACGGCAATCCCGACTGACGAGGAAATCAGCCGACCATGTTCGTTCGTATCACATCGGGCCATAACACAATAGGTAATCTGGCCGGGCCGGAGGTATTTCAGACCAGCCGTACGATTGATGATTTTAGCCTGTGGAGGCAGGATGGATGACACCTGAACCAGATTCTGCTGAGCCACACCGGCCTTGCGAAGGGCCTCTTCAAATGATTTCAACTGATATTTATCACGACCAAGACCGCGGGTCAAAAACACTTTAGTCGGGGTATTTGGTATCATTCCGTTCTCCATGTCTGATTTGAGTTAGAGTTTGATTGAAGGACCATCTGACAACTGAATGGTTCTGTCTGGCAATACAGTTCGCAGATAATACGTCGCCTGTTCTCCGGTGCAATGCAGCGGTAGTACAATTTGGACATCATATTGTTTCAAGGCCTGCACCGTATAATCCAGCCGTTCCTGACTTGCCTTTGACAGATGCATTCCACCAATGACTGCATAAACAGGTTGTCCGGACATTTTTTGATGCACATAATCCAGAGTATTGACCACCCCGCTGTGGGCACAGCCCAGTATCACAACCAGCCCTTTGCTGCTCTGTACAACCAGAGCCTGATCATCCGGCAGGGTATCTGGAATCCGGCACTCCGCATCGAGAAAAAAAGCTCCGCCTGTATCCTCATACGGACTCTTGCGGGGAATGGCCCCGGTCAAATAAACGCCCTCATAAATCGAAGTCCAGGTTTTAATCCAGTGAATCGGTCGGGCCTGAAGGGATTCGACAGTCTTCGAAGGCATTCCCACCGGATGAACCGTCTCTTTCCGGCTGAAGCGGCACAGGGTAGCCGATGGATGCAGCCAGACATCCGCCCCGGGGGCCACAGACCGCACTAATGGCAGCCCGCCCGTGTGGTCATAGTGACCATGACTTAAAGCAACACTGTCCGCCTGGGCCAATTCCACACCCAGCGACTGCGCATTGGCGGATAACACACCACCTTGTCCGGTATCCCAGAGGATGCGCTTACCGCCGTATTCGATCCAAAGCGACAGACCATGCTCAGCCTGCAAGTCGGGACGCCAGGCCATATTATCCACTAACACCGTGATCTGGACGTCTGTTTTCATTCGCTCAACGGGATACCTTCACAAGCCATACCGATTTAATGGTCGCAGGCATTGGCGCCGGTTTGCAGCGTGTTGTTCAAATATGCCGTCACCAGATTTTCCGGTGAATCTGCCGGTGCCCCGGTAATGACCTGAATCTGATTCTGAGTAAACAGCTGCTGGGCACGCTGTCCCATACCGCCGGCAATGACCAGCCTGGCGCCCTGTTCGGCAATCCATTTAGGCAGCAGGCCGGGTTCATGCGGCGGCGGAGTCAGCATCTCCTTGCCCGTGATGGTTTTGCTCTGCGGATCCACCGTAATCACGGCAAATTGTTCGCAGTGTCCGAAATGCATACATAACTGACCATTGGCTGTGGGAATCGCAATTTTTAACACCTGAACATCTCCTCGTGTTGAAGGGGGCTTCATTTTCGTTTGTAATTGAGCAATAATCTTATCCATTTCCTGACTGACCCGGGGCGAGATGGAACAATCACGAATGGCCAGGCCGGCATCGGCACTCTTGGCAATTTCCGGCTCAAGCGGAAGACTGCCCAGCAGTTCCAGCCCGGTTTCTTCGGCCAGCTCACGTCCGCCGGAGTGGTCACTGAACAGCCGGATTTCTTGATTGCAATGCGGACAATACAGCGACGCCATATTCTCGACAATCCCCCAGATCGGCAATTGCACCTGCTGGCAGAACGTAATGCAGCGACGTACATCTTCGACAGCAACTTTCTGCGGGGTAGTCACAATCACCGCTCCGGCGTCACCGCCGACCAGTTGTGCGGCACTCAGAGGCTCGTCGCCGGTGCCGGGAGGGGCGTCAATCACCAGATAATCCAGTTCCCCCCAGGCCGTATCGGCCAGCAGTTTTTGAATCACGGCATATTTCATCGGCCCTCGCCAGATCACCGCCTGCGTATCATCAGGTATCAGAAACGCAATCGACATGACCTTGAGGTTCTCTGAAACCGCCAGCGGCATAATCTGGTCTTCCAGACCGAAACACTTCTGCTCAACCAGACCGGTCATACGCGGAATACTGGGACCGTGAAGGTCCACATCCAGCAGACCCACTTGATTGCCCTGCCGGGCCAGCTCGACTGCCAGATTGACTGCGATCGTACTTTTGCCTACACCGCCCTTGCCGGACAGCACCAGAATCTTTTTACCAATCATCGCCATACTGCGGGTCAGTTTGCGCATGTCCGCTTTGGGATGGCCGTGATCGTCCTTGTGTTGCGAATTACTCATGGTTTATTCCTGCTAAACACTGTATCTGTTTCCAAATCCATCGAATCGTCTCGGATAGTTCGCTATCCGGCTGATATTCCAGAACTGTTTTGCCGGCCTGCTGGGCCTGCACAAAGACAGTATCATACGGCAGCTCCCCCAGCAAGTCCGCATGATGTGATGTCACTGCAAATTTTATTTTTACTGCCATCTCCCGGTTCAGGTTGGCTTTGTTGATAATCACTCCCGCCCGAATCCGAAAATGCTCGGTTAATTCCAGTATCCGCTCCAGATCATGCAGCCCCGATACCGTCGGCTCGGTCACAATTACAGCCGCCCGCGCCCCGCCGACGGAAGCAATTACCGGGCAGCCCGTCCCCGGAGAACCATCCAGAACGACGACTCGATGGGCCTTATCAAAGCCGTTGGTTCGGACAGCCGCCTGTTTGCGAACCAGCGTCACCAGCTTGCCGGAATTTTCTTTGCCCGGCTCCAGCATCGCATGGCTCATCGGCCCCAATCGCGTCGAAGACCAGTACCATCGCCCGTCATCCGTTGGCCCGGTGCCAATCGCATCAACCGGACAAACCAGCAGGCATGTTCCGCAGCCTTCGCAGTCCTGTTCGGCAATCAACACGCTGCCGTCATCCTGCCGAGCAATTGCTTTCCACTGACACACCTCTACACAAGCCCCGCACCGGGTGCACCGGGCTGGATCAATCTGCATTACACGGCCGCCGCGGAATATGCCCTGCTCAAGCACCTTCGGCTCAAGCAGCAGATGCATATCCGCCGCATCCACATCACAATCGGCCACAACTCCACCAGCCAGTTGAGCAAAACACGCACACAACGAGGTCTTGCCGGTTCCTCCCTTGCCGCTGACAATGGTAATCTCCACCGGCTGTGTCGAGGACTGGCCGCTGCTGATGTCCGGCAATTCGGTTGATTTTACATCCTCCCGCTGCCACGATAAAGCAACTTCGGAATTGTCGGTCGTCACCTGCATAGACGGCATCTGTCGCAGAGCCTGTGCCATATCCTGAAACTGCTGCCGCAGACTTTCGATTTGCGTCACAGGCAAAATCCCCTGTGAATAGAGACTGGCAATCTCCCGACTGTCGGGCAATTCCGCCAGAATCCGCAGATGATGCTCTTTGCACCATCGGCGAAGTCCGTCCGCATCGCCCAGACCGACTCGATTCATCAGGACCAGCGGCTCAATATTCATCGAACGACACAGACGAACCGACAATTTCAAATCATGCACTCCAAAGCGAGTCGGATCGGCAACCAGAATCACAATATCGGCCCCGCGGATGGTATGGACCGCCGAGCAGCTTGTTCCCGGAGGCGAATCCAACACAACCAAATCCTCGTCCTTCGTCCGCTCTTTCAACTGCTCAATTAAGCGAACCGTCATGCCGCCGGCACCTGCGGCCAGCGTTGCCCAATGAAGCCGAATCAATCCAGCCTGCCCGCTGTACGTTGTCCCCACAACGCGCCGTCCCACAATCAGGGCATCGGCCGGACATACCCGCAGACACGCCCCGCACCACCGGCACAGTTCCGGAAATGCTATCGCGTTTTTCCTGCCCACGGCAAGTGCGTTAAAATAACACACACGGGCGCATTGGCCACAATAAGTGCATCGCTGCGAGTCTATCCCTTCGATACACGACAGGGCTTCTTGTGCCGATTTGGTATGGGCCGTCTTAAGAAACAAATGTCCATTGGGTGCTTCAACATCGCAATCCACATAACAGACCGGTTGTGTCTGGGCCATCACCGACGCCAGACACGCAGCCGCCAGGGTCTTGCCAACACCGCCTTTACCACTGGATATGGCTATTTTCATTATAAAGAGGCTTTGGAAAGCTGTTCAATGCGGCTGTTGATATCCTTGAGGCTGTCCTGCAGGGCCTGCGCCTGCTGTTTTAATTTGGCCAGTTCCTCTGATGCGGATAGAGGCCCAGCCTGTGGCATCAACGCCCCACCAGCCTGCCTCACCCAGAAGCGATTGCGGCGACCGCGGCTACCAAAACCCATACCGCAGCCCCACGCAAAACGCCCGCCGCCCAGATACATCGCACTGCCCGCTCGACCGGAACATACACCCAATCCGCGACCGGTCATCGGACCCATTCCCATCGGACCTGTTCGATCTCCACCTGGCATCGTTATATCCTTTCAAAAAAATCCTTTACATCCAATGCCCTTCAACATTGGCACTTTGTATCTGCTGAAGCTGCCCGGCCTGATAGGCCGCAATAGCCTGTTCCACATTCATACCCGAGGGGGCCTGGAATACCTGAACACCGCCGGCCTGAAGAACCGCCATGGCCTTGGGACCGACATTGCAGGCGATCAGAACGCCTCCCTCCGCATCCAGCACAGCCTGGGCAGCCTGAATCCCGGCCCCTTGAGCAGCCTGCAGATTCTGGTGATTGGCAATGAATTCATACTGTTTGGTCTGGTCGTCATAGACCGCCCAAAACGCCGTTCGACCAAACCGACTGTCAAGTAGTGCCTGGGGACTATTGGTTTGCGCACATACAACAATTTTCATTTTTTCACTCCGCGGCTTGATAACCATAGCTTGATATGCATGCCCATGCTGATGCCGTCGCTGGCAGCCCCGCCCCCCACACAGTTCGGCAAGCTGGACAATCGGCCCACCCTCAATCCGCAGGGCATGCCCCTGCACAAGCGCATCAGCAATCTTTTTCCGGGCCGAGGCGTAAATCCGCGTAACGGTGGGCCGGGAAACGCCAATTTGCTCGGCCGCTTTTTCCTGTTCCAGACCTAAGTGGTCTATTAAGCGGATACATTCAAACTCATCCAGATTCAACTGGACCCACTGAAGTCCGGCCACAGGAATACCTGCCGGCTTATAAATCACCGCAACAGGACGGCCATTGACACATCGATGTTTAAAGGGTCTTGGCATTTGTCATACTCTTTATTATGAACTTATGTTCATAATATCGACTTTTGACCAGCGATTCAACAACATTTTTAATGAATTGATAATTTCATAGCGATGTGAGGCTTACCGTTGTGAAAAAGAGGGTTTTTTGATACAGTATAAGGGATTATTTGGGAGTATTCAGATATGCAAAAGCGAAAACTCGGCAAAACGGATCTGGAGCTGACAACCCTTGGCCTGGGAACCTGGGCTATTGGCGGACCATGGCAGTATGGCTGGGGGGAACAAAGTGACCGGGAATCTATCGATACCCTTCAGCGTGCCCTTGAATTGGGCATTAACTGGATTGATACGGCCCCAATTTACGGTTGCGGCCACGCTGAAGTAATCGTCGGCCAGGCCCTGCGGTCCATGCGGAACAAACCGATTATCGCCACCAAGTGCGGCCTGCGATGGAACACCGCCCGCGAAAAACTGAATAACCTCGACCCCGACAGCATTCGTCGGGAATGCGAGGAAAGCCTGACTCGGCTGGGTATCGACCGCATCGACCTCTATCAGATGCACTGGCCCATCCCGGATGAACAGATCGAACAGGCCTGGGAAGCCATGGCAGGTTGCGTGGAACAAAAGATGGTCCGCTATCTTGGGGCATGCAATGTCACCCTCGAACAACTCCAGCGGCTGCAAAAAGTCTTCCCGGTCGCGGCCATCCAACCGCCGTACAGTATGCTTAAGCGGGGCATCGAGACTGGTCTGCTGGATTATTGCGGCAAAAACAATATCGGCGTCGTCTGTTACAGCCCGATGCAGAAAGGGCTGCTGACCGGCAAATTCAACGCCGACTATCTCAGCACCCTCAGTCCAAACGACCACCGCCTGCGCGATCCGAATTTCCAAAGCCCGCGATTTGAAAAGATCGTGGCCATGGTTGATGAGCTTAAAAAAATCGCCGCCGATTGCGGCAAATCCGTCGCCCAACTGGCAATTGCCTGGGTCCTGCGGAGACCGGAAATAACCGCCGCCATCGTGGGCGCCCGCCGACCGGACCAGATTGAACAAACCGCCCCCGCCGCCAATTGGACACTGGAAGCGGAAATTATCGACCGTGTCGAAGATATCTTGAACAGATATGTGGAAATGCCAATTTGATTTGTTTTTGTCATTTTTTTCGCTTAGAATTTTTACGGATGTTTTGGATTTAGTGTTTCGAATTTGGGATTGAACAAGCTAAGACAAGGATTTCCCGTTTCAAAAGGAATCAGGATATGACTCAACGTACCGATATTTATACCAGTCCGCTGGTGGAACGCAACGCATCCAAAGAAATGGCCGAGCTGTTCAGCGCCGATACCAAATTTCGCACATGGCGGCGAATCTGGCTGGAGCTGGCAAAAGCCCAACAAAAGCTGGGTCTGAAAATCACCAACGCCCAGATTAAGGAAATGGCCGCCAATCTGGACAACATCGATTACAAGCAGGCCGCTGAATTCGAGCGGAAGTTCCGCCACGATGTGATGGCTCATGTTCATACCTTCGGACTGGTCGCCCCCAAGGCCGCACCGATTATTCACCTGGGCGCCACAAGCTGCACCATCGGCGATAACGCAGACCTGATTATCCTGCGGGAGGGCTTGCAAATTCTGGCCGGTAAAGTCGCCTGTCTGATCGACCGGCTGGGCAGCTTCGCCAAACACTATAAATCCATGCCGACGCTGGGCTTTACCCATTACCAGCCGGCCCAGCTGACCACGGTGGGCAAGCGGGCTACGCTGTGGGCCTATGAATTCGCGATGGATTTGGCTGAACTCGAACGGCGCATTGACACACTGCCGTTCCGCGGCATCAAAGGCACCACCGGCACGCAGGCCTCGTTCCTGGCCCTGTTCAACGGTAACCACAACAAAGTCAAGAAGCTCGATCAGATGGTCGCTAAAGCCTTCGGCTTCAAATCCTCCTGCATCGTCACCGGCCAGACTTATCCTCGCAAACTCGATACGCTGATGGTCAATGTCCTGGCTGGCATCGCCCAGTCGGCACACAAGATGTGCAACGACATCCGCCTGCTGGCCAACCTCAAGGAACTCGAGGAACCGTTTGAAAAATCGCAGATTGGCTCCTCGGCGATGGCCTACAAGCGTAACCCAATGCGATGCGAACGCGTAACCGGCCTGTCGCGTCTGGTCCTGAGCCTGGCCACCAGTCCGGCCATGACTGCCTCCGAACAGTGGCTGGAGCGAACACTCGACGATTCTTCCAACCGCCGCGTCACCCTGGCCGAGGCATTCCTGGCTACGGATGGAATCCTTGAGATCCTCATCAATGTCGCTTCGGGACTGGTCGTCTATCCCAAGGTCATCGCCGCTCACGTGATGGCTGAACTGCCGTTTATGGCGACCGAAGAAATCCTGATGGAAGGCGTCAAGGCCGGCGGTAATCGCCAGGACCTGCACGAACGGATCCGTGTCCATTCCCACGACGCCGCCGCTCAGGTCAAAATGCATGGCAAAGAAAACGACCTCATCGCCCGCCTGCAGGCCGACCCGGCCTTTGCCAAAGTCAACCTCAGGGCCGCACTGGATCCGAAACGTTACATCGGCCGCGCCCCCCAGCAGGTTGATGAATTCCTCGCCGCCGTTGTCGCCCCCGTACGCAGAAAATACAAACAGCAATTGAATAAAAAGGTGGAATTGAAAGTCTAAACCTCAGACGATTCGCATAAAATCGTAACTCGAAATGGAGCTTAACCAGGCGGCAAATGAGTCTGGTTCAGCGCCATTGTTGAAAAGGAGACCGAGAATGAAATGTTGCAATCTGCAATTGTCAATTTTCAATTTCGTCATCGCTTCTGCAGTGATTCTGGTGTCCGGCTGTACTAAGGTCTGTGACTGTTCCAGGGGCTTATTCGCCGGCGGCGGGCCGGTGGCTCTATCGACCGAGTTCGAATTCACCGAAGGCCCCGCCGTGGATAAAGACGGCAACGTCTATTTCACCGACCAGCCCAACGACCGGATTATGCGATACACCGTTACCGGCAAAATGGAAGTCTTCATGCAGCCGGCCGGCCGGTCCAATGGCCTGTACTTCGACAAATCCGGCGACCTGATCGCCTGTGCCGATGAGAAAAACCAACTCTGGCGAATCGACGTCAAGACCAAACAGCATACCGTTTTAGCCAAAGAGTACGACGGCAAACTGTTCAACGGCCCCAATGACGCGTGGATTCGCCCCGACGGCGGCATCTATTTCACCGATCCATTCTATAAACGCCCCTACTGGCAGCGCGGCCCGATGGAACAACCCAGCCAGGGCGTCTATTTTCTCTCGACCGATGGCAAACTGGCCCGTGTCGAAGGTGACCTCCAGCAGGCCAACGGCATCATCGGTACCCCGGACGGCAAGACACTCTATGTCGCGGATATCAAGGCCGGCAAGACATGGAAATACAACATCCAGCCCGATGGCAGCCTGACGGGCAAGCGGCTTTTCTGTGACCTCGGTTCCGACGGCATGACTATCGACACTTGCGGCAATGTCTATCTGACCGGCAACGGTGTTACCGTGTTCAATCCTGAAGGCCGGAAAATCGCCAATATCCCCATCCCCCAGCAGCGATGGACGGCCAATGTCACCTTCGGGGGCAAAGACCGAAAAACCCTCTTCATCACCGCCGGAACCGGACTTTATGCCTTGAAAATGAACGTCTGCGGGGTACAATAGCCCGGCCATCAGGCAAACCGAAAATTTGATAAAAAGATATTTTATATCTGGAGTTTAGCGTGGATAAGACCCAATTAGTCAAACGCGTCAAGGAAACGGCCTATCTGGAAGGTGATTTCGTGCTGCGCAGCGGCAAACGCAGCAAATATTATATGGATAAGTACCTGTTTGAAACCCAACCGGATATTCTGAAGGCTCTGGGTCAGGAATTCTGCAAATACCTGACGCCCGATATCACCCTCATTGCCGGGGCGGAGCTGGGCGGAGTCGCGCTGGCCGCGGCAACAGCCATGGAATCCGGCAAGCCCTGGATCATCGTTCGCAACAGTAAAAAAGACTACGGCACCAGCAAACTCGTCGAAGGCGTCCTGAAAAAAGGCGACGTTGTCCTGCTGGTTGAAGACATTGCCACCACCGGCGGCCAGGTCCTTGAAGCCGCCAAAGTCATCACCGAAGCCGGAGCTACCGTCAAAAAAATCGTCGCCGTCATCGACCGCAAACAGGGTGCCCGCGAGAACATCGAGAGTGCAGGCTATTCGTTTGACAGCATCATGACCAAAGAGGATTTGGGAATTCAGGACTAATCGCCGGAACAAATTATATATCAAAGACTTATAAAAAATGACGCGAAACAGCGTCTTTTTCATCAGTATCCTTTGCATAAGACAAACAGGATATCTTGCATCAAAATATTCTTTGATAAAATACACAGTAAAATAAGCGATATTAGATCTACATAGTTCACAAATAAATATTTCATTTTTTTGTAAGATTTTGCCATAATAAAAGGAATGCTCTATCGAAGGGAGAGGTTCCTTTATGATGGACAACGAAAAGTCAAAATCCGAGGAACTGGCCGTTTTCTGGGCCCAAACACAGCCGGCGATTGCCGGGTTCATCTATTCCCTCGTCTCCAACTTCCAGGATGCCGACGATATTCTCCAGAATGTCGCGGTCATCACCGTCGAAAAATTCAGCGAATTTGACCGAAGTAAATCGTTTATTGCCTGGGCCAACGGTATCGCCAAAAATCTCATCCTGAAATATTACTCCCAGCGGCGCAAAACGCAGATTGCCCTCGATGAACAGGCCATTGTGGCCATTGCCGAGGTCTATGAAAAAGAATTCAGCCGCATCGAACATCAAAAAGAACAGCAGCGAACCGCCCTTCAGAAATGTCTGGGTCTGCTTAAAGGTAAATGGAAAACCATTCTGGAGATGCATTATCTGCGCGAACTCAGTACGTCCCGGATTGCCCAGCAGTTAGGTATGACCCAAAGCAATGTGTTTGTCTCACTGCATCGGGCACGGATTTCGCTGCGGGACTGTGTCAATAAACAGCTTCAGGGAGGCGGCCTGTGAGTGAACCCATAGACCTTCTTATCAGTTTGTTTTTGCTGGACAGGTCGGCGATGACTCCGCAGCAGGCCGATCAGTTATCCAATTGGATCAAGCAGCATCCTGATAACGCCAGGACCTTTATCCTGTCGGCTCTGTTGCATCGCCACATCCACGACACATTCCTGCGCACCGACAAGGTAACCAACGGTTTTTTGCAATGTGATCCCGGCATATCCGACAGCTCCAATGAGGAATCGCTGCTGAATCCCGAGGTCTGGCAAATGTTGTCCAAGGCCGAAAAAACCGCTCCGGCGGTTGATACACAGCCTCAGGAGTCTTTGCCGATCCCCCTGGATGTCCAGCCGGTTTGCCTCTATCCCCGTAAATTCAACAAATATTCACTGATAACCGCTGTTGCGTCGCTGGCGGCATTATTCTTTCTGATTGTTTTCGCTCATTACACACCGCTGCCCCGCAATCAGGAGGTGGCTACCCTGTCGGACACTCTCCATGCTCAGTGGGCTGAATCGGATACCGTGCTGAAACCCGGGTTCCGACTGACGGCTAAGTCGCAGTCGATGCTGCTGCGAAAAGGAATAGCCAAACTTGTTTTTGACAACAATACCCGCGTTGTAATAGAGGCCCCCACGGAATTTGAGATTATGGATTCCGATCACATCAAAATCAAATTTGGCCGCATTTATGCATCAGTTCCTCCGGAAGCCCTCGGATTTACCATTAGCACCCCCAATTCCAAAATTATCGACCTGGGCACTGAATTCGGCGTGCAGACGGATCCCTACGGCGATACAGAGTTACATGTCATCAAAGGTAAAACCACCCTCGTGGCTGGTAACAATGCCCGGAAAACAAGTCTTCAAGTCAGTCAGGGGGCCGCTAAAATGATCGGCTCTGCCTCACAGATCTCGGATATTTCCTACAACGACAGACTGTTCGTCCGGGATATTCATTCCCAAAACAACATCGTCTGGCGCGGGCAGTCGCTGGATTTGGCAGATATGGTCGGCGGCGGTAACGGCCTGGGCACCGGACAACCCAGCACGGGTATCCGCTGGGACAACGGGGCTTTTGCTTCAACCCAGGAGTATTATATTGGACAGCGTCAGGACTCCCCCAATATCTTTATCGCTGTACCGGACAGCCCCTATATTGACGGCATCTTCTCTCCCGACGGCTCGGCGGGACCTGTAGCCATCTCACACAGTGGCGACTGTTTCTGGCAAGCCCCCAAAACCTGCGGGCAATATTGTTATAACATCAACAATTCCGGCCAGGTCAGTCGCGGTACAGGCCGTATTCCAGGCCACCTCCAGTCGCTGGATGGTCATGTCTGCGGAGAACCCGATTATCCAGCGATTTGCATTCACCCCAACGCCGGCATTACCTTTGACCTTGAAAAAATACGTGCTCTTCACAGCACGCTTTCCTTGAAATCATTCACCGCCCAATGCGGTCTGTCGGAAACCGTCGTGCAGTATGCCCAGCAGGCCCTGCCCGGCTATCTGCCCAAAGCCAATTTTTATGTCCTGATTGATGGGCAGGTGAGGTTCTCAAAAGAAAATCTGACTCCGGCACAGGGAGCAATACCCATCCATGTGCCCATTGAGCCAGATGACCGTTATTTGACTCTGGTTACCACTGGCGGAACAGAACAGAAGATTTCTTATGACTGGTGCCTGTTTGCCCGGCCCCAGTTGAATCCTGAATAATCGTTTTCAATACACCTGAAATGGCCGCCGATACAGGCGGCACTGACAAAAGGTCCTGGACGGGAACACGCTTCAAAACAAGGATCGGTGGAAGCAGGGGTTGGCCCGACAGGACAGAAAGGAATTGTTTATGAAAACTAAAAAAGGATTTACACTCATCGAACTCCTGGTTGTCGTGGCAGTTATTGCATTGCTGATGGCCATCATTCTGCCCGCCCTTCGAAAAGCCAAAGAGACAGCCAAAAAGGCAAGCTGCAAATCCAACATGCACCAGATCGGGCTGGCTCTGGGGGCTTACGAATCCAACACCGGCTTTAATTTCAGAGAGAAACCCGAAGACAGCGCTTCCAACAATCAGGGCATCAGAAACTGGTGCTTTGTCAATGGCACCGGCGATTACTCCTACGAATGGCAGCCGTGGGCAGTCAAAGACCTGATGGATGCCGGCATTCTTCCGGATCGAAAACCCTTTTTCTGCCCATCCGAAAAAGTCACGCACACCAAAAATTACTCCCGTGACAAAGTCCTGGCCGGGGATTTTACCACGTATGACACCCAGACCCTGGAAAATCGAAATGAAACTCCGTTTTTCTGGGGCACCTATATCTGGCTTTGGAAGAAAAAAATTCGACACAATATTGTCTCGGTCAATAACACATCCAGCGGCATCCTCATGGCCGATATGACGCTGGGGTCCTGGGAATTTGCCAAAAGCACAAATGCCAATGTCAAGAATTTACTGAATACCCTCGACATCGGCAATCGATTTCAGCACTTCAATGCCCTTATGAAGGATTACAGTGTCGTCAATCCGGCCGACAAGGATGAGGATATTGTCTATTGGCTCTGGAATTCGGACCGATGGGGCGGTTCGGGTTATTAAGCGTTCGTGTACATACTAATACTTTGATTTGGAGGTGTATTATGATGAGAACCAACACAGTGTGTCTGACTCTGGCTTTATGCCTGACGGCATTAAGCCTGGTTGCATCCGCAGAGGTAACCGATCCGAATGTGATTGCTGCGGTAACCCGATACAACAGTACCTTGCCCAGTCCGGTTCTGGTGAAGGGCGGACTGGATGCGGGAGCCAGGATTTTTGTGGACCGCGACACATTTTTCTACAGTGATGCAGGCATTTTCAAGGGCCTTGATTATATCCAGACCGCCATGGATGACAAAACCGATGCCGACGTTCAATACCAGGTGAGTTTTGTAAAACCGGGTACACTGTACCTGATCATCGACAATCGTGTGGGTGACAACAATGCCGCCGACGCCCCAACCCTCGGAAACGGGGTCATGGATTGGGTCCCTGCGATGGGCTTTGTGCAAACCCCTTATACCATCGGTTTCAGTGAACCGGCAACTGTGTACTCCCTGACAGTCGGCACAGACCCCAATAAGATCACGCTGGGTGAACAGAACAATGGAAGCAGCCGGGCCATGTATGCTATCACTGCTGCACCGAATGGATGGAATTTGCCGCCGCAGATTCTGGGCGTTCCCGCGACGGCAACTGTGGCTCTGCCGAATACCTCCCTGGCCATCAACGGTTCGGTAGTGGACGATGGTATTCCGGGAACCGGCGTTTCGATCGAATGGACCGTCCTTAGCAAGCCCGACGGTGCAACAATCGACTTTGCCCCCAGCATGGCTGTTGCCAACCCCACAGTAACGATGTCCGCTGAGGGGGAGTATTCTCTGAAAATAACGGTCTCGGACGGCAGCAAAACAACTGAAAAAACAGTGAACATCACCCTTTCGGTCCCGATTTTTGCCCTGCAGGCCGTCGGCAATGTTGAAATTGGCAACGACAGCAATCTTCAACCCAACACGCGGTCCAGCGGAACGGGACTTGGGGCACGCAATATCGACACACGCCGCCGTGTTGCAGTCATCAGCTATAATCTCAACAATGCTCGCGACCCGGAACATCCGGAAGAAGTGTTCGCCAACGCCTTCTTCAGTGTCCGGACTCAGACTCGCGGAGGCGTCACAACCGTCTATGGCATCAAAGAACATCTGGACAACTTTACGGTTTCCTCCACGAGCTGGAATACCTGCCCGGGTGTTTTCAATTCGCCAACCCCTCCTCTGAATACTCCCGTCACACTGGACCCGCTGGATCTGGTAGGCCCCCTGATGGTGATTACGCCGCCTGCGGTCAATACCCGTGCATCGACCGCACCCAGCCAGCAATTGACGGATTTTCTCAACAGTGACAATGACGGGGTAGTTGTTTTCCTGTTTGTGGGGCTGACAAACGGGACAGACAATAATATTTACTATTCCTCCCGCTCAACCTCCGCCGGAACAGGATATCCCAATCCCTCCGGAAGCGGCGAGCTTTTTGGGGTGGTACTGGGCGGCGAACGCCGTATCCCGACCGGCGCTATCAAACCTCAGCCCTCAAACTTTGGCAACGCTTCGCCTTCGCTGACACAGCTGTGCTGGACAAATCCCGAGCCCAGCCAGCCTGAAGGACTCATTACATGCGACGTGTATTTCGGCTCGACAGAGCCCAACGATTTGCTGCCGCATTACGGCCTGCAGAAAATCGCGACACAAATTACCAGTTCCTGTGTTGCTGTGCCCTATGCTTTGACGGCTTATAAGACATATTACTGGATGGTTGATGTCTATGACAGCAGCCGGACACCCAGCCTGACCGAAGGGATATTATGGCAATTCAGTACGGATAATGCCGCACCGATAGTCAATGCCGGCGCAGACCAGTATCTTTGGCTGAATAATGCCGGTGATCCGGCCAGTGCAACAGTCCATCTCGCGGGAACCGTTAGCGATGACGGTCTGCCGTCTGGAATCCTGACCCGCCTGTGGACTCAGGCCTCCGGCCCCGCTCAGATTATCGACCCCAACGGTGTTATTATTGCAACTCAGGTCGTAGCCAATACAAATGATGTCTCGCTGGTGCTTCCGGCAACAGGAACATACCAGTTTTCTCTGACCGCCAACGACAGTGCGATACAAAGCTCGGATACGGTTCAGGTTGTTGTAGCAGCGACCCCCTGTCTGGCAGCTAAAGCCATGCCCGGATATACTCCTATTGCAGGTGATATCGACGGCGACTGCTTTGTGAATCTCAATGACCTGACCCTCTTTGCAGCGCACTGGCTGGAATGCAACAGCCTGGTTCCCTGTTATTGATGATTCAGCGGCACACTCATAAACCCAAAAACGATTAACACGAATCTGGAGGATAATGATATGAAGACCAAACCCTTTTATTTCGCCGCAATAGTGCTGCTGACCACGGCTGCTGTCGTCTGCGCAGAGTCATTCATTATTCAGGCAACAGATCACTGCATGGCCTGTAATGATGCACAAATTGGACCAGACGGAACACGCCGTTCCACCATTTCGGATGTTCGCAACTATCAGGATGCCAGTACAACCCGTCGGCGCATCGCTTTCTACAGTTACGACATTTCCACCATCAAGCAGCCAGGCAAGGTGTTTGCCAACAGCTATTTGACTTTGAATGTTGACAAAGGCACATCGGGCAAAACGCTGTATGTCTACGCGGTTAAGGAAGAATATGACAATATCGTCCTCAACGGCAAGACCTGGAATACACTGCCGGGCCTGGTGCGAAATCCCGCTCCGACACGCGGCTCTGAAATCACGATTGATGTCCTGAATATGACGGAACTGTCGCCGCTGCTAATGTCGTTTCCGCGTCCCGCGCTGGACGTATGGGAATCAACCCCTGTCTCTGCATTGCTGGATGATGTGCTGAATGCCGATACGGACAACAATATTCTGCTCCTGTTTGTCACCTATGACGCACAGAATTCCGATTTCGAAATATGCTCGCCCAGTCATTCGACTAAATTTTCCACGAATCCGGTGCTGGGGGGAATTCTACTGCGTGGAGATATTGTCGTCCCAAGCCGTGCCACATCACCGGTGCCGGCAAACTATGCAAATGTTGGCATCGGCCTGTCTCAACTGAGCTGGACCAATCCGGAACCCAACGAAGTTGGGGGCATCATCACCTGTGATGTGTACCTGGGAACCAATGAACCCAATCTGGCCAAACCAGGCTATAATCTCAATACGTTGGTGACTGGAACAACCGCTCAATCTGTCAGCATTCCCGCCGGCCTCATTCAGCGCAACACCACCTATTACTGGATCGTTGATGTACACGACACCACCCGGGGTCTGACACAAGGTTATGTCTGGACCTTTAATACCAACAACAATCCTCCTCTGGTAACCGCTGGAGGCACACAGTACCTCTGGCTCAATAATGCCGGCGACCCGACCTCGGCAACCGCCATTTTAAGCGGAAGTGCCACCGACGACGGTTATCCAGCTCCGTTGACCTTATTGTGGGAGCAGGTCAGCGGCCCCGCCACTGTAACCATTGACCCCAGCAATGTGGCACAAACCACCGTCATCCTGCCAGCTATAGGCGACTATTTGTTCCGCCTGACCGCCAATGACACCGACCTGCAGGGAACGGGACTGACCCAGATTTATGTACGGGCCGATCCCTGTCAGGCAGCCCAGATCAAACCCGGCTACACCGTCATTCCCGGCGACTTCAATAAGGACTGCATGGTAAATATGACGGATTTTGCAGAAATAGCTAAACACTGGCTGGAATGCAACAGCCTGGCCCCATGCGAATAAAGGTTGAATAAATACATCCATTGCCTATAATTAACCCGGCAGCCGAGCGGATACCCGTTTCCCTCGGCTGCCGGTTTTTTGTAATTACAGGAATAATTGAATGAGTATATTCGAAGCCATCATGCTGATTTGTTTTGGAGCCGCCTGGCCATTCAGCATCTATAAGTCGTGGAAATCGCGGGCCTGTGCAGGAAAAAGCATTATCTTTCTCTATATTGTCCTGATTGGATACATCGCCGGCATTATCCATAAACTCCTGCACAGCCAGGATTGGATCATCGCCCTTTACAGCCTTAACGGCCTGATGGTGCTGATGGATATTGTCCTCTATTATCGCAACTGGAAATTATCACGAATCCCGATTAGCTCACAATCAGCGACGTAATATGTCGGATAATCGCCCGAGCGGTTTTCGCTTTATCCCCTGCAATTTCAATCCAGCCGCCTTGCAGTGTTTTTAATAAAACACGAGAGGAATCCGCGCCAATCGCTGCGGGACCATTCGCCACAATCATATCAGCATTCTTGGAAATCAGCTTTTTTTCGGCATTGCGTTTGAGGTTCCGGTCTTCTAATGCAAAACCAACCACAATTTGTCGTTTTTTATGCCGACCAGCCCAGGCCAGAATATCCTCTGTCGGTTTGAGCTTGAGCGTCAGCATCTTAGATTCCTTTTTTCGCTTCACCTTGGCGGTATTAACCGGCGTATAATCTGAGACTGCCGCTGCCATAATTAGACAATCGCAGGCCTTGAAATGCTTTTTGACCGCGACGAACATATCCTCCGCAGAAACCACCCAAATTACCTCTGCCCCTGTAGGCGGTATCAGACTCGTCGGAGCTGAAATGAGGGTAACCGCATGCCCGGCTTTTATGGCCGCCGCCGCCAGCGCATATCCCATCCGGCCCGAACTGGCATTGGTAATATACCGTACCGGATCCAGATATTCCCGAGTTCCGCCAGCCGTAATCAAAAATCGCATTTGTTTACTGTTTTGTATCGTTGTCATCCAAACCAAGATAAAATAGAAAGGAATAAAAATACAGCCTAAAAATTGAGAATTCATCGACAACAAATACGGCTAACGGCTATGATATATCCACATAAAACTTGCATCTTTTTTCAGAAATTTTGCATAATCTTATTGCTGCTTTCGTCAAGATTATAAACAGACAGGATACGAAAGGACCTATTTGGACGAACGTTCGGATCAGATTTTGGCAGCCCAGTCTCGGCACGGAGACAAGACCGCCTATGAGCAGCTTGTTCTGCGGCACTACCGCAATGTACTGGGCCTGTGTTATGCGATCCTGATGAACTTTAATGATGCCCAGGACGTCTGTCAGGAGACGTTTCTGCGGGGTTTTGAAAAATTGCGGAATTTACGGGATGATTCGCTCTTTGCAAACTGGATTCATCAAATTGCCAGACACATGTGCATGGACAGCCTTCGCCGGCGTAAAAAAACACAGCGATTTTCAACCCTGAATGTGCCCCCTTGTTCTGTGGATGGCGATTATCTGGATTTAACCACGGCTATCGCCGGCCTGCCGGATGATTATCGCATCCCGCTGGTGATGTATTATCTGGACGGCCATGATGAACGGGCGATTGCTTCCCACCTGGGAACATCACAATCTACCGTATGCCGCCGAATCCAAACCGCAAAGCAATTGTTGTATGAAAGACTCTCGGAGTACCAAAAATGAATCTCAATCCATGTTCAAATCATAAGGCGGAAATTGATGCTTACTGCTGCGGGCACTTGTCTCCATCTCAGGCCGCCTCTCTGCAAAAACACTTGTCCGAATGCAATGCCTGCGGTCGCTATTACGAGGCTTTAATCCGGCAGGACACACGCTTAACCGCATGGGCGAATTCTCTGGACAGCCGGATACAAGCTGGACAGGATTGCCTGCTGCAGCGATTACGAGAAAAAGAAGTCTATCCCGCTTTAGCATCACAGCCCTGGCTTTATCGCTGCATCTGGCAGTCAGCTGCCGCCGTCATACTGATTACGGCAGGCTTTTTGGCAGCTCGACTCTTTCAGCCTGCGATGACTAAAGAACAGCTTTTTGCAGAGTGGTCGCAGATGATTCAACCGCAAATGGAACAGAAGCTGGCCGCAACCGTCATCCAGCAGCTGCGTCCGGAATTACTGCAAATCCGAAATGATCTTGCCGCCCAAATGACCGCACAGATCAACGAGGCATCCGCCCAGTCCATCGCCTTATCCCAGACGATGAATGCCAAACTGATTCGCGAATTTGCAGACGTCATACAGACCGTCCAGAGCCGGGATCGTCAAGTCGTTTCCGACGCTCTGCTGCGGCTTGAAGAAAAACGCCTGCAGGACAAAAGACAAACGCAAAAAGCCGTCACGTCTCTGGCGTTGGCCACCGGCGAGGAAATCGCACGCACCCGCCGGCAGTTATTTGAAACCAGTCCGGTATTGTACGAATCCTCAAATACAAACCAATAACAATTTAAGATGAAAGGTTCACGTATGACTTCGTATATGCAATTGATGACCGTCGTGTTACTGAGTATCGTCTCGGGGTTTGCAGGTGCACAGAACAAGACATTCGAACTGGCAGAGGATATCTCCGAGGCCCAGGCTCAAATGATGGAGGCTCAGCAGACAGCGCTCGAAGCGGCCCGGGAGGCCCAACAGCCAGGCCAGGGGACACAAGGGACTGCTCTTTCAAAACAGGGGCAGGCCATGGGTCTGGCGACTGGAAAAATGGCCGGCGATATCGTCGGCAGTATCCGCGGGAAAATGCCGCATTATATGGGCGGCATGGGCGGCGGCTGGGCAGCCAGTTCCGCTCCGTTCACCGACAATACCTCTGTACTGATTATTCCAGGCCCAAAAACCTCCTCCGAAACCATCAGGCAGATTCACGAAGACATGCAGATTATGTCGCAGATTTGGGACGAGACCGTTAATCCCGAGATCCAGCAAGGGTGGTTTTCCATGGGATTTGTCAGCGGTTTGTTCAATACAGACGCTATGACGTCACAGATTTACATCGGCGATTATGGTGTGATTTTCCTGCAGAATGTCGATTATCCCCTGGTGCCGACAAAGAAAGAAGCCGAAGCTCAGCCCAAAGACCCTGCAGCGGATGAAGTCTGGCAGAAAACCAAAAAGAAACTTCAGGGACAGCCAGTCAACGAACCGCCTCTGCCCAAACAAGGAGCCGTATATGAGGCAGACAAAGTGGAGGCATTGAAGGAAAAATGCATCAAAGCGTTTCGTCACGCCGCGAATATCCGCAACCTGGAAGCCCAGCAGTGGGTGGTCCTGGTGATACGGTGCTCTTGTCAGGATAGTGTTGCGCCCGCTAAAGAAGAAACGGCAGAATGGACCCCAAATACTCCATCGACCATGATGCTTCGGGCTGCAAAAAAAGACATCGATGCCTTTGCCAAAAATCCGGACAATCTGGAGCAATTCAAGAAACAGGTTGAGATACTGACCTATTAATTACCGAACCCCCCAATAAATCAGGGCGTTCTTTGTGTCATCAAACAAAAAGAACGCCCTGATTTATGTTCAGGCAGCTTAGATCGCACGGACTGCTGCCAGAATCTCGTCCGTTTCCGCCATGCGTCCGGCCCCCACTTCCCCACAGGCCAGCCGGCCTTCGGCAGGACCAACGAACCGGACCTTTAATTCCTTCTTTAAAATGGCGACATTTCTTTGGACAATCGGATTGTTCCACATTCGCGTATTCATCGCCGGGGCAAATAAAACCGGTTTCTGCCAGCAGGCACACAATGTCGTACTGAGCAGATCATCGCAGATTCCCGCAGCCGCCTTGGCGATGATATTGGCTGTAGCCGGTGCCACGACAACTATTTCCGCTGCCGCTGCCAGGTCGATATGACCAATCTTGAACTCCTCCGGCGCCGACCACAGACTCGTATACACAGCATTGCCTGTCAGTGCCTCAAAGGTCTTGGGACAAATCAGCTCACAGGCCGCCGCTGTCATTATCGTATAGACGGAATATCCCCCGCCGGTCAGCTTGCTGGCCAGGTCTGCAGCCTTATACGCCGCAATCCCGCCGCTGACTCCCAGCAGCACCGTTCGTCTGCCCTGCGATGACATGCCGTCCTGAGCCATACCTTACAGAGTAAATTTCTTTTCCGCTTTGGCCGGACTGCCCAGGTCCAGAGCGATTTTGCCCTGGCGAATTTCTTCGACCACGATTTCTATCGTCGTCATGCCTTCGGTGTTTTCAATCAGAGGCCGACTGCCTTCCATCATCTCCAGCATCCGCTTTTGAATCAGGGATGACAATTTAAACCGACCGCCTACCTTATTCAACACTTCGGTATCTTTCAGTGCTTCAATCATGATATACTCTCCCGTTACAACTGGATTAATTGTACTACTTCATCAATCGCCCGTTCAAGCCGGTCATTAACCACCAGGTGATCGTACCGCTGGCGGGCTATTTCTATTTCTCGCTGCGCCGCTTCCAGGCGGCGTTTCTTGCTCGCTTCATCCTCGCCGCGTCCGCGGCCTTCCAGACGCCGCAGCAGTTCTTCCAGACTGGGCGGCATGATAAAAATCATTCGCGTCTCTGGATACTGCTGCTTGACCTGCAGTCCGCCCTGCACATCAATTTCAAGAATCACCACACGACCTGCCGCCAAAGCGTCCTCCACCGGCTGGCGGGGTGTTCCGTAATAATTGCCGTACACATTGGCGTATTCGATAAACCCCTCTTGGGCTATTCGCTGTTCAAACTCCTCCGGCGTAATAAACCAGTAGTCTTTTCCGTTCGATTCAGCATGGCCGGGTTTGCGGGTCGTGCAGGACACGCTTAAAAATGCATTCGTTCGTCCAACCACTTCCCGGCACAGGGTGCTTTTGCCGACGCCGGACGGTCCACTGATGACTGCCAGTTTTCCCTTGCGATCTGCCATCGTCATCTACTCAACGTTCTGAACCTGTTCCTTGATTCGGTCAATCGCACATTTAATGTCGATGACACACTGGGCAATGACCGCATCCGAGGCCTTGCTGGCAATCGTGTTGGCTTCCCGCAGCATTTCCTGGGTGATAAAATCCAACCGCCGTCCCACGGCATCCCCTTTCCGGCAACAGGATTCAAATTGCGCGACATGCGAATCCAGACGGGTAATTTCCTCATTAATATCACTGCGGTCCGCATAAATGGCAACCTCACGGGCCAGCAGGTCATTGTCGATTCGCAATTGCGCCTGAGACAGCAGTTCTTCAACGCGATTTCGCAGCTTATCGTGATACTCCCGTACCACGGCATCCTTGCGATGGCGAATCACCTCGAGGTCTTCCCGTATTTTTCGACACTGATTGAGCATGTCATCAGCCAGAGCCTGACCTTCTTCCAGTCGAGTTTGCTTAAGCTGATCCAGAGCCTCGGAAGTCAGTTTCAAAATCGTCCGCTTCATCCGTTCAACGTGTTCGGCATCCGGGATGAGCGGCTGAACAATTCCCGGCAGGCCCAGCATCGCCGCCAGATCAATCGTGCATTCCCGGGCATCCGCGGGCACCAGCCGCCGCAGCCGGCCGATATATGCATTCAGCGTATTCTCGTCAATATCAAACAGAGCCTGACCCGATACATTCTTCATCCGCAGCGAATAATTCAGCGTACCCCGCTGAATATTGTCCCGGGCCAGCTTTTCTATTTCACCTTCCAGAAATGCGGCAATATCCGGCAAACGCAGGGCTGCCTTGAAGTATCGATTGTTGACCGAACGGATCTCAACGGTATAAACCACCCCCTCACTCTCCGCACAGGCCTGGCCGAACCCCGTCATGCTGGTAACCATATCCAACTCCGTAATCCGGATTTATTGTGCCGCTTCAGCACCGGCCGGTGCGGCAGGCTGTTCCGCAGCAGGCACAGCAGGAGTCGCAGGCTGTGCGGTCGGCTGGGCCGACTCAGACGCTGCGGCCGGAGCCGGTGTTTCGGTTGCCGCCGGGGCAGGCTGTTGACTGCCGGCAGCCGCAGGAGCTGTCGCTGCAGGCGTCGGCGTGGGGGCCAGCAGGTCCAGGGAATCCGATGGACGCATGAAGATCCCCATGCAAACCGTCATCAGCAGCCAGACCGCGGTCAGACCAATCGTCAGCCAGGTCAGAAAATCTCCCGTGCGTGTTCCCAGCAGACTCGACGCGCCGGCGCCGCCGAATGCTGCGGTCAGACCGCCGCCTCGCCCCTTTTGCAGCAAAACCACCACAATCAGAGCCAACGCAATCAGAACCCACAGCACAATCATTGCGTTCCAGAATAACGAAATTGCCGCCAACGGAAGCATCATATCTGTCTCCTAATCTATATCCATTTTGGTTATGTCAATCGTTTTTTCGATAGAGCCATGCCGGTCAGAACCATCTCGGCCCCGATCCGGGGTTTGGAACCGTCTCGATCCGTTTATTTCATCGCCGTCTTAATCATTGCCGCAAAATCCGCCGCCTTCAGGCTCGCTCCGCCGATCAGCAGACCATCCACATCCGGCTGGCTCATCAATTCGGCGGTGTTGGACGGCTTGGCCGAACCGCCATACTGAATCCGCAAGGCATCGGCAATCGTCTTGTTATACATTTTAGCAATCAGTCCGCGAATCATCGCATGCACATCCTGGGCCTGCTGGGGTGTGGCATTCACGCCCGTGCCAATCGCCCAGACCGGCTCGTAGGCAATCGTGATCGCCTGAATCCGCTCCTGGCAGATCCCCTCCAGCCCCTTCTTGACCTGCTCGGCGACAACCTGGTCGGTCTTGCCGCTCTGCCGCTCTTCCAGCAATTCACCCACACAGAAAATCGGCAACAGCCCGCCGGCAATCGCAGCATGAATCTTCTTGTTAATCAAGGCATCCGTTTCGCCAATGACATGACGACGCTCCGAGTGCCCAATAATGACATACGAACAGCTCACATCTTTGAGCATTGCACAACTGATTTCGCCGGTGAAAGCCCCGTTGGGCTGATGAAAGACATCCTGCGCACCCAGCGCCACATTGGACGAACTCAGGACCGCCGCCACGCTCTGCAGATACACAAATGGAGGACAGACCGCAATATCCACACTGTCCACCTGGCCCACCTCAGCCACCACACCTTTGGCCAGCGCCACCGCCGAGGCCGCATCCATATTCATTTTCCAGTTGCCTGCTAAAAACGGCTTTCTCATAATCTTCTCCACAATTCGTCGTTTCGTATCCCGCCGCAAGCCCAATGCATCCTATTGAGCGAAGCGATAAAATTCATCATCCGTCGGCACGACGGATTCCATAATTTTTATTTTTAACTTTTAACTTTTGAATTTTCTTAAAGCACTGACGTGCTCCGCGGGAAGCTGCCCAAGACCGACAATTGCACACAATGCCGCTTGGCCTCTTCCAGCGCCTTGCTCACATGAGCATCCAGCTTATGCCCCAGAAAATCCACAAAGAAATAATATTCCCATTCACGTTTCTTATTCGGACGCGACCCAATGTTGGTCATATTGATATTATAGTCCTTAAACACATTCAGCACATCCACCAGCGCCCCCGTTCGATGAGCCGTACTGAACAGAATAATTGTCTTGTCATCGCCGGTCGGCTTGGCATCTTCGCGTCCGATAATCAAAAACCGCGTAATATTGTTTGATATGTCCTCAATATCCTGACACAAAATCTTCAACCCGTACACCTCCGCAGCCACTGCCGAGGCAATCGCGGCCGCACCCGGTTCCGTGGACGCCAGTTGGGCCGCCTTCGACGAGGACGCCATCGGAATAAGCTGGGCATCCTTAAACGCTCCGGCCAGCCAGTTGCGGCATTGGGCAAATATCTCCGGCTGCGAATATATTTTCTGGATCGCACTCATCGGACAGTTGGCCATCAGATGATGATGAATCGCCATGTGCACCTCGGCACAGATCATCACATCCGTTTCGATAAACGCATCCAGCGACTCGCGTACTCCACCGCCCGCGGAGTTTTCAATCGGCACAATCCCGAAATCACTGTGCCTTTTGGACACCTCCTCAAAAATCGCCCGGATATCCGTCGCCGCCTCGTAATCCACACTCTGGCCGAATTTCAATATCGCCGCATTATGGCTAAAACTGCCCATGGGTCCCAGATACGCAATCCGCAGCGGACGTTCCAGGAAGAACGACCCGCTCATAATTTCACGCCATACTGCGGCCAGCGTTTTATCCGGTAATGGCCCCGGGTTGCAGCGGGCAATCTTGTCCAACACGGCCTTCTCCCGGTCGGGTGCATAGATCGGCGTATCCTCTGCCGCTTTGAGCTTGCCGATTTCCACCACAATCCGCGCACGCTGATTGATCAACTCGACGAGTTGTTCATCCAAAGCATCAATTTTCTTGCGAAGTTCTTCTAATGACATCGCTTCCCATTTCCAACAAAACGGTCAGTTTTGTCAGACACATTGAATCGGCTGTTAGTGGAATCCGTCCTGGCTGAATTTTTCAGAATGGGTTTATGTACCATAATTTACGCGTTTCGTCAATTGAAAACCGCCTCCACCCCCGCCCATTCGCACAAATCCACATTTATAATATCTATATATAGATATACAATACCATTTAGCATGATAAACCTGTCCTGCTAATTGGAGTTACTATGTCGCATATCTATGCTTTTCAGTACGGCCTCCAGCGTTAGAACCTGTGCCTTGCGTGCCTGTTCCAGAGACACCCCCGACCCAACATGAATAAACCCTGCCGCAGCACAATAGTGTGTGTTTGCTCGATCCCCATGCTTCTTCTGATACCCCATCGCCAAACAGGCGATATAATTACACAAAAAATCCCCGGGGTCTCCATCTTCATCGATCCAGGCCTTTACACCCAATCCCGATCGATTCACGACCAACTCAATCTGCTCGGCCGGCAGCGTGGCAGTATAGGTCTTTGCAGCCAAAGCCATCTTCTCTAAAGTCTTTTCTTCAGGATACTTAGGTTCAAGATAATCCGGCGACCAGCGATCCCGCACCACAGCCCGCCGCTCAATCTCCCACGGCCCCAGCCCAACCCCATAACAGACAATTGCTATCGGCTTATATTTCGCTACAATCGCCTCAAAATCTGCCAAAGTATCCTGATAATCTACCTCCAGAACCCCCTCTCCCTTGGGATTTTGATACGGATTGGCTGGGAAAGTCGGGAAAAATGCATACACGTCATAGCCCATCGACTTCCAGTTTTTCCCCTTCCAGCCATCCGGGTTTATCGCCGGGTCATCACAAAACTCCCGCAGCATCTCATTGGTCACTGGCCAATACCCTGTCAACACCACATTCCGCCGAGCCTGCCCGCACCCCGTCGCACATAAGCCCACAAATACCAGCCATACGACATACTTAAGATGATTTTTACTTATCGTTTCCATAAGCCAAAAAATACCATCGAATTTCACTTCTGAAAAGATATTCTTCAAAAACAGCAAATCAGCCCGCCAGACTCCCCCCTGATTTAGTCTAAATAGAGGACATCAATATATCTATTTCATCTGCCTGTCGGTGCGAATGGCATAAAAACACATACTTCAATGGGGCACCTATAAAAAATGCCGGGCCTGTCAGGCAATACTGCCAAACAAGCCCGGCACAAGGTGAAAGCCAAATACAGGATTGGGCACAGGTCTTTTCCCATGCCCAATCAAGGCACATACTTCGGTTTAATTCGCCGGTTCAATAATATTCGACTTCAGCCAGGCCTGAGCAATAATCGCTAAATCACCCAGGTTGACAATACAGTCATCATTCAAATCGTGCTCGACTTGAGCAACACATACAGGCTGTCCGGAAATATTGGCATAGATCTGACCGATTTCCTCCTTGGTCAGAGGATAATTCCAGATGCTGAGTTCATCGATCAGGCCGGCGTAATCGAATGTTCCCCCAGGTTCCTGGACGCCAATCATCAGAGGAGCGGCGGACAGTCCGACGGCTCCGGTAAAGGAGACTTGTCTTTGAAGAACGCCATCCACATAGACTCTCAACACTCTGACATTGGAATCGAGTTCACAGGATACCACAATCAGGTGCCACTTGCCATCGATCACAGTGCTGGTTCCGCGAAGATCGCCATAGCTGCGGTAAGCATAGGACCCGACAGCCTGGCCCGTCGTCATTGCCCAGCCTCTGGACCAGGTGTTATCCTGTTCTTTAGAGACAATTCCGCCTTCAGAATTCGTCTTGACCCAGGCAGCAGCTGTCAAGCCCAGCGGGTAGAAATTAAAGACATCCTCAGTGCCCGGAACGGTGATATATTTGCCATCACCCGCCTCAAGACTGAGAGCCTGACCGAGGGCGCCGTCGTTAACATACATCGGGCCATTGGGGTCACTATAGGTACCAACCCATCCATCCACGGTATCGGTCAGTGTATTATCAAAGGTCCAGTGGGCCATCAGACGTTTGGTCCACAAATAAGCCGGCGTAGAGATTATGCCATCGGGCAATGCCCCGTTGGAGACTTTGCAGGTATAGGCACCCTCATTGGCTTTTGACACATTCGACACAATCAGCTCCGCAGTATTGGCCCCGTTAATGGGTGTTCCATTAAAATACCACTGGAAATCGGTGCCGTTAAGATGTCCGACGGTAAAAATCGCTGTCGTGCCGCTGGCAACTATCTGAGACACTGGATTCTGGGTAATCACCGGAATCGGAGGCATCGTCGTAAACGACCAGACTGTTCCGGCAATATCATTGGCATCCGTAACTTCAACGATGCGCCAGGCATAGCGGGTGTTATGTTTCAAATTACTTACATTATAAGATGCCCGCTCGCCGGTATTGGCAATCTGAGCAATGAAATACAAATTGGGATCAGACGGATTGGCAAAATTGGCATACAGCTTATGGGCCTTCACCGCCGGATCCGGCTGGGCAAAATTGGCCGGGTCACGGGCCGGATCCCAGCTGAGCGTTACATTTAACGAAACATTGGTTTGAAGATTGGCCGGCGACGGATTCAGAGCTGCACCGTAGAGCAGTTCAGAGAAAGTCGTCGCCACCATGCAGTCATCCCACTGGGTCTGGGCACCACTGGCCAGACGAACCGACGTATTCCAATTGCCCCCCGTGTAAACGAGCGTCACATCTGCAGAGTTGTCGGCGGCACCATTATCCCAGTCATTGCCGTCCGGATTCACCCACAGACGCAACTGGTCCCCATCAAAATCAATCGCGGACACCAAATGAAATGTCTGCCCAACAACCACTGGAACAGAGCTTAATGCCTTGCCACCGCCGGAAATCTCAATACCAAAGTAGCTATCTCCGTTAGGCTGTCCAAAAAAGATACGCTCCGAACCAAAGTCGTAGCCGCTAAAGCCACACCAGGGATTTGCAACCTGCTGGGTCATCTTGACGCCATAGTAAACCGTTCCTGTTCCACGAAAGGCGCCAAGCCGTTCGTCGGTGTCAGGATTAGTCCCTGTGCCTTCCGAGGGACCATTGTACTCGCGCCGGGCGCCACTGTTGCTGGTGACCAGCTTGCCATCCTGCACATTGACGGTGTTAAATACATTATTCCAGTTGGATACGGTTCCCGTATGTGTTTGGGTGACATTATTCCAATCCCAATACAATCCTCCCGCTTTACCTGCAATATTACCATTCGGATAATCGAAGTAATCCACCCCGATCATCTCCGCCTGCACTGCACCCATCAGCAGTACAACAAGTGCTACACTTAATATTGAACACCTACCCATGGTACACCTCCACATGCCGTGACTCTGTGACCATTCTATAACCACGGCGACTATAGAATGGTATCTTACTCGTTAACATAGTTCGCTTATTTCTCAGACACATTCAGTTCCAGTCTTGGATTTAAAAACAAGGCCCAATTGTACGCATTGCCGCTGTCGTATTCAGTCACCGCCAGCGAAACAAAACGATCCGCAGATTCCAGCGCCACATCAATCTCAAAGCTGCCGTCGCTGACCCGCATCGGCTGGCTTTGCCGCACCTTGCCGTCCACCAGAATCCAGAACACAACACTGGGCTCATTGGTGGTAAACCGTGTGGTGGTCTGCGAGACACCCGCCCGGGCACGCAGCCGCACCGGCACAACCGCAGGCAGCGACCGGCGAATGGCGTCCAGATCAAATGTAATGCCGAAATTGGAATGGAGCGTCAATGCCGAACCGGTCACCTCATCCGGCGTAATCCCATCCAGCATCAGCCGATGCCGCGGCACCCCCACTCCTTCATGACATGCACCGTTCAACGGATAACCCCATATCAAACCCGAGGTTTTACCAAAGACATCGCTGCTCAGACCCGTCGTGGACAGCTGCGTTGGCTGAGCATCATAGCCTGGAATGAAAATACTGTCGATAAATGCAAAATCGGGAGTCGCCACAAAACGATGCGTCGCAGCCCGATTGACCGTCAGCTCCGCATCCAGACGGGCACGAAAAGCTCCCGTCTGCGGATCTATCCCGCCCAACACTGTGCCGGAGCCGAAACCGTTGCCGCCCCCGACGACGTCCGCCAGATTCAACTGCCGACCTTCCAGAATCGACCCGTTCACTTCGGATAAATCGCGGATAAACATCGATTGTTCCGCACGACGCGGCGATTCATCAAGCTGCTGGTCTGCAGTCACAACCCCGGCCAGCCCGCCCAGAAGCCGCCGTCCGCCGCCATGCCGGATAGGATCCGAGCCGCAGCGTAATTCCACTTGTCCTTTAAAGACATGCGCTTCGGTGCGTCCTGTTTTTTCCACCAGTATCCCAAACTCGGTACCATAATCCACCACCGTTGCCGACGGGGTACGAACCACAAAACCTTCCGCCCCCGGCGGGACCAGGGATGTCATTTTTCCATATGCAATATAGAATTGATTGGTATCTTCGGCACGGAATTCCGCCGGCCCCTGAATCAGAACCTCGGCTCCGCTGTCCATGCGAATTTTAACCAGCCCGCAAGCCAATTTACAGGATAGATCGGTATTATAAAGCCGCCTCCCGGCCTTGCCTTCAAAGGATTGATCCTGCCAGCGAACAGCAACCCCTTCCATCAGCGTCGCCGTCGGCAATGTCATTTGCCGGGGATGCCGAATCACATACCCAATCACCAAAAACATCGCGACCCAACCCAGAATCGCAGAATACAGGCTCAGTCGGGAAATTCTGCGCGGCAACTGAAGCTGGCGTCGTTTCTCACGAACCCCCATAATCAATTCAGGTGGCTGTGCGGCCGGGGGAATTTCGACTGTTTCGGCCTGACGTTCCTGCTCGGCCAGCGCCTGCCACAGGGACATATCCAGCGACCTGGAATCGGATGCCTGAGGTACAAGGGTCAGACCGGAATCTATTTTCACCTGAAGTGCTGCGTAATTTTTCACAAATTCGCAATAGCGATCCAGATGTTCAGGGCTGCTGACCAGAATATCCTGAAGCTGCCGGAGTTCCTGGTCGCTCAGACCATTCTCAAGCAAATTCAAAATCAGGATGTCAAATTCCATTCTGTTCATAAGACCGCTTAGAGTTCCTGCTGAGCTACGGTACGCTGAATGCACACCCGCATCAGCTCAAAAATACAAACCAATCGTTTATACACCAGCCGCGGCGAACCGCCAATCTGCTGCGAGATTTCTTTCACCGGCACATTGTCCTGGTAGCGCAACTGAAGCAGCTGACGCTGATTCAGTTCCAGTTTTCGGATGCACTGCTCCAGGGCATTGAGACGAGCGTGGAAATCCGACGACGACTCGCAGGCCTTCTCAACCATCTTCTGATAGCATTCTTCTGAAAACAGCATCTTCATTTTTTTGTTGCTGCGAAGATACTCAAACGCCTTGTTGCGAGCAATCGCAATCGCCCAGGCACCAAAGTTTTCCCCTTCTCGGAAGGTATCAAACTTTTCCCACATCGTCGCCGCTGTTTCCTGCAGCAGCTCCTCGGCGGCATTGCGATTGTGCAGCAGCATCATTAAAAACGCATACACACGCCCCTGTACTGTGGTGTACAGACTGAAAAATCGTACGCTTTTGTTATCTTTCTCGGCCATCATTCTGCGTCAACTCAATCCATCTTCCTCTATAACTAAATGACAAAACCAGGAAACTGCGCACAAAAAAAAGAGAAACCGATGTATTTTATTTAGAGCACACTCCTTAGACGGCATTGTGGGTATTTTTTATATACATTACGAATTCCGTCAACATCGTTCGGAAATTGGTTGCCCCATCTATTTTGCTTTCTATAATGTCCATTTCTACTGATACTGCTTGACATTGTCCGTGTCGGTGTGGCGAAGCACTATTATACCATACCCGTTGGGTATTCTCAATCGAAGGCTTTGTATGGAACGTTGGACGATACAGAAACTGTTAAACTGGATAACAGAGTATTTCACACAAAAAGGAATCGATAGCCCCCGGCTTTCGGGCGAATTACTGCTTTCTCACGTATTAAAGCTATCTCGTATCGAATTATATACCTTATTTGATCGGGTCGTCGAACAGGACAAACTGGAAATTCTCCGCGGCATGGTCAAACGCTGCGGCAATCACGAACCGCTGGCCTATCTGATCGGCCGGTGCGAATTCTATTCATTGCCATTCAAAATCACCCCGGATTGCCTTATCCCCAGGCCAGAAACAGAGTTACTTGTTGAACGAGCGATCGAATTTCTTCGAAAACGCTCCGGCACCCAACAGGTTTTGGACCTGTGCACCGGCTCCGGCTGTATCGCTATCGCCATCGCCAAAAACTATAAAGACTGCCGGGTCACCGCCACCGATATTTGCGACAAAGCCTTAGCTATCGCGGCGGAAAACGCCGCCACACTGAAATTATCCGACAAAATCCAGTATTTATGCGGTGATTTATTCGCCCCCCTCATTGAGGGCATTGAATCCAGATTCGACCTGATTGTATCCAATCCACCCTATGTCAGCGAGGCCGAATTTGCCAAACTCGCACCGAATGTCCGTAATTACGAACCCCGCCAGGCCCTGTATGGCGGTCCTGATGGCCTGGATGTGTATCGACGGATTCTCCGTCAGGCCAGTGATTTTCTCAAACCCGACGGTGCACTGATGATGGAAATCGGTTATGCCCAGGGCCCGGCCATACGGGAGCTGATCGACGCTACAGGCCAGTTTGCCCCGGCACGAATCGAAAAAGACCTCTCCAAAAACGACCGGGTCGTAATCGCCCGAAAAACAACGCCTTAACTATGGAATATCCATTTTTTTGTGGTATAGTAACGCGTTTGTTTAGTTCGTCATAAACCCGGCCCGGCAGCGAGAAATTCAGACATGTCCGGCTTTTAATCTTGACGAACCAACAGGGTATCTATACTATACTACGCTATACTGGCAAGAGTGAGGCCGGTTTGCAGCCGATTGCACAAACCGGAACAAGGAACGGGATTACAATATTGATGGTGCAGTATAAAGTAAAACTCAACGCAAAATCCAATCTGCCCAAATACGAGCAGATCATCCAGAGCCTGACGGATGCCATTGGAGCCAAGCAATTAATTCGCGGCAGCGTTCTCCCGTCCATCAAGCAGCTCAGCAAGGAACTCAACATTTCCTGTGCTACGGTCGCCAAGGCCTATGATGAACTCAAACGCCGCGGAATCATCCAGTCCACCCCTTATAAAGGCTTTCACGTCGCCAGCGAGTCCATCGATCACACCCGTCGGATTTTCCTGCTGTTCGATGAATTAAACCTCTTTAAGGAAGACTTGTACAATTCTTTCAAGCATCGCCTGGCCCGAAAGGCCGTTATCGACCTGTATTTTCATCATTATAATATTGAAGTATTCAAAACCCTCATCCTTGATAATGTCGGCCGCTATAACAATTATGTTATTATGCCGTTTTATCATCCGGAGGTCGCCGAAGTCCTGGAAGCAATTGACCCCGACAAGATTCTGATCCTGGATCAGCCCGGCTATGTCAACGGCACCTATCCCGGCGTCGTACAGGACTTTGAAAACGACGTGTATCAATCGCTTAAAAGTCGTGCCGATCTGATCCGCAAGTACAAAAAACTGATTCTGATCTACCCGGAACCGAATATCCACCCCAAAGATATTATGCATGGCTTTGAACGGTTCTGCAGTGATTTCGGCATCAAGGGGACCATTACGCAGTCCATTACCCAGGCCCCGCCGCAGGCCGGGAGTGCCTATATCATTATCGCCGATGTCCTGCTGGTTGAGCTGATTAAGCAATGCCACCAGAAAGGCCTTAAAGTCGGCCAGGACGTCGGGGTGATTTCCTATAACGATACGCCGCTCAAGGAAATTCTCGAAGGCGGCATAACAACCATATCGACGGATTTTCGCCAGATGGGAATCAGCGCCGCCGAACTGGTGTTGTCGGGCCGCAAAGATAAAATTGCCAACCCCGTACGATTACTGGTCCGTCAGTCGCTGTAAAAATTGGTATGCAATGTCAACGTTAGTAAGAATTTTAGTGAACAGGAGGTTGCACGTATGAAACGGAATGTATTGGCATCGGCTGTCGTCGCGGGAGTGGTTTTAACCCTGTGTTCCTGCTCCCTTCCATCACGCATGACCAGCCAGAAAGGACAGGCTATGATTGAGAAGAAACCGTTTGGACAAGTGGATGGACAGAATGTGGATCTGTATGTGCTGACCAACGCCAATGGCTTGAAGGCGTCGATCACCAACTACGGCGGGATTATGACCTCGCTGATCGTACCGGACAAAAACGGCAAGATGGAGGATATCCTGCTGGGCTATGACAATGTCGCTGCCTATGTCAAGGAAACCCCGTACTTTAACGCCCTCATCGGCCGCTATGGCAACCGCATCGGCAAAGCCAAATTCACCCTCGACGGCAAAACCTATACACTGGCTGCCAATGACAAGGAAAATTCGCTGCATGGCGGCGTCAAGGGATTTGACAAGGTTATCTGGACTGCCGAAGGCATCCAGACGGACCATGGCGTGGGTGTCAAACTGGCATATCTGAGCAAGGATATGGAAGAAGGCTACCCCGGCAACCTGCTGGTCAATGTGACCTATATGCTGACCAACAACAATGAGCTGATCATTGAATACCGGGCCATGACCGACAAGGCAACGGTCTGTAACCTGACCAATCACAACTATTACAACCTGACCGGCAACGCCAAGGACAGCATCCTCAATCATGTCCTGATGATCAACGCGGACAAGTTCACTCCCGTTGACGCCGGCCTGATTCCCACCGGCGAACTCCGCCCGGTCAAAGGCACGCCGATGGACTTCACCAAGCCGTCTGTCATCGGTGCCCGCGTCAATGATGCCGATGAACAGATCAAATTCGGCGGCGGCTATGACCACAACTGGGTCTTGAATAAAAAGGGCGGCGAGATGTCCCTGGCTGCAACCCTGTATGAACCCACCAGCGGCCGCGTCATGGAAGTCTGGACCGAGGAACCCGGCGTGCAGTTCTATTCCGGCAATTTCCTGAACGGCACCATCACCGGCAAAGGCGGCGTCGTCTATAAGCAGCGCTGGGGGATGTGCCTGGAAACCCAGCATTTCCCCGACAGCCCCAACAAGCCGCACTTCCCCACCACAACGCTGCGTCCGGGCGAACTGTATCAGACCAAAACCGTTCACAAGTTCTATACCCGCTAATTGATAAGTTGCATGGTGAATACGAAAGGATAAAAGCATGAATGTCTTGACCGCAAATTTACTGGCCATTGGTGTTCCGTGGCACATGCTGGACACAGTTGTGCTGGCCGCATTTTTCATCGGAATGATTCTGGTTGTGCTCTGGTCGATCAGAAAAAAAGAAGAATCTTCCGCAGACTATTTTCTGGCCGGACGCAATGCAAGCTGGCTGGAAATCGGGTCGTCGATTTTTTCTTCCAATATCGGTTCTGAGCACCTCGTTGGGCTGGCCGGCGCCGGTTTTATCAGCGGTATGGCCATGGCCCACTGGGAAATGCACGCATGGCTGATTCTCGTGCTGGGCTGGGTCTTTGTGCCGTTTTATGACCGCATCAAAGTCTTCACAATGCCGGAATTCCTGGAGCGTCGTTTTTCTCCCGGTTCGCGGTCGATTCTGTCAATTATTTCGCTGGTCAGCTATGTCCTGACCAAAGTGGCCGTCACGGTCTATTCCGGCGGCGTAGTGTTCGGAACGGTATTTGGTATTGAGAAAATTCAGCTCTTCGGCCATACGGTGGATTTCTTCTGGGTCAGCGCCATCGGCCTGGTGGTCATTACCGGTATATACACGGTGGCTGGAGGCATGAAGGCCATTATGTACACCTCCGTCCTGCAGACGCCGGTACTGCTGATTGGCTCGATTGTTATTCTCTTCCTGGGCCTCAAGACCGTCGGCGGCTGGGGTGAAGTCGAACGTCTGTGCGGCGAAAACCTCCGTCTGGTACGCCCGGCAAGCGACCCCAAATATCCGTGGACAGGGGTACTGTTCGGCTCGATGATTATCGGTTTCTGGTACTGGTGTACCGACCAGTATATTGTTCAGCGTGTCTTGTCCGGCAAAAACCAGACACATGCCCGCCGCGGCTCGATTCTGGCCGGCTATTTCAAACTGCTGCCGGTGTTTATCTTCCTCGTACCCGGCATGATTGCGTTTGCCTTAAGCCAGAAAGGCCTGCTGGAGATGCCCCTTAAAAATGGTCAGCCCGATGCGGATAAGGCTTTTTCAACACTGGTTGCTCAGCTATTGCCTATCGGATTCAAGGGCATCGTGGTCTGCGGTCTGCTGGCTGCCCTGATGAGCTCGCTGGCATCCCTGTTTAATTCGTCGGCAGCGTTGTTTGTAGGAGACTTCTATAAAAAGCTCCGTCCCGCCTCAACGGAAAAACACCTGGTCGTTGTCGGGCGTATTGCGACTGCGGCCGTCGTCGTCCTTGGCATATTGTGGATTCCCGTCATGAAGGGTATGGGCGATGTGCTCTATCAATATCTCCAGGGCGTCCAGAGCCTGCTGGCTCCGGCCATTGCAGCGGCATTCGCCGTGGGCGTGTTCTGGAAGAGAGCGACAGCCCAGGGCGGTCTGTGGGGGCTGATTACTGGATTCGTGGTTGGCATGTTCCGCCTGACCCTCGACGTTGTCATTGGCGGCAAAATAACCAAGGCCGATGCCCTGCCTGAAATGGAAAAGCTGGCTCGGATTGCTGAAATTAAGCAGCAGTACGGCATCCTCTACTCCATCGAAACCATCAACTGGCTGCACTTCTGCGAATTCCTCTTTGTCCTTTGCGTGGCAGTGATGATTCTGGTCAGCCTGATGACAAAAGCACCTTCGGCCGAACAGCTGCGATATACTTATTACAACGCAACCCCGCAGGAAAAAGCCGAAACCCGCGCCAGTTGGAATGGCTGGGATGTCGTGCATACGGTGATTATCCTGGGCATTATCGTCGCCTTCTATGCCTACTTCTGGAATCGCGGTGCTCAGTAACAAGCAGTCCAAAAGGCGGGCCGTTCAACCCGCCTTTCTTATTTCTATGAACGAATCACCATAAACGACGAATAAGAACTACGAACTAATCACTTTTTACTTTATCGAGGTTCAATATGTCTTATGCAATAGGTTTAGATTACGGCACCAATTCTGTCCGGTGCCTGATTGTCGATACAGCCAACGGAAAAGAACTTGGAACCGCCGTCTGGGGATACCAAACAGGTCAGGCCGGAATTATTCTGGACAAGTCCGACCACAACGTCGCTCGCCAGAATCCCGCCGATTATCTCAAAGGCCTGGAAATTACCATCAAACAGGCCCTGGCTCAGGCCAAAAAAGCCGACAAGAAATTTTCTCCCGACAAGGTCGTGGGCATCGGCGTGGACACCACCGGCTCGACCCCCATTCCGGTCGATGCCAACGGTACTCCGCTGGCCATGCTGCCCAAATTCAAGAACAATCCCAACGCTGCCGTTTGGCTGTGGAAGGATCATACCGGATACGCCGAAGCTGCAAAAATCACCGAAGTCGCCCGCAAGATGCGGCCGCACTATCTGGCCAAATGCGGCGGAATCTACTCTTCAGAATGGTTCTTCAGCAAAATCTGGCACTGTCTGAACGTGGACAAGAAAGTCTTCGATGCCGCCTATACCTGGGTGGAACACGCCGACTGGATTCCTGCCGTGCTGACCGGCACCGACCATCCGAGCAAACTGAAACGCTGCCGCTGTGCCGCCGGCCACAAGGCCATGTTCAACGAGGCCTGGGGCGGCTATCCGGACAAGAAATTCCTGATGGCTCTGGATCCCAAACTCGGTCGTGTGCGGGATTCGCTGCCCGATGTTACCTACACCATCGACACCGCTGCCGGCGGATTGACTGCGGCCTGGGCTAAAAAACTCGGTCTGCCGGCGGGTATTCCGGTTGCCATTGGCGCCTTTGATGCTCACCTGGGCGGCGTCGGCTCCGGCATTCAGCCCGGCACACTCGTCAAAATCATCGGCACCAGCACCTGTGATATGGCCATCTCCGACAGCTCGAAAAAACTCAAAGACATTCCGGGCATCTGCGGCATCGTTGACGGCTCGATTCTGCCGGGATACTGGGGCCTGGAAGCGGGCCAGTCGGCTGTCGGCGATATCTTCAACTGGTTCGTCAATTACCTCCAGCCCGGCGGCGAAAAAGCCGGTTCCCACGTCGAACTGACCAACAAGGCCGCCAAACTCAAACCCGGACAATCCGGCCTGCTGGCACTCGACTGGAACAACGGCAACCGCACCATCCTGGTGGATCAGCGTCTTACAGGCCTGCTGGTTGGTCAGACCCTCCACACCCGCCCCGAAGAAATTTACCGGGCATTGATTGAGGCGACCGCCTTTGGCGCCCTGACCATTATCAATCGTTTCGAGGAATACGGCGTCAAGATTAAGCAAATCGTCAACTGCGGCGGCATTGCCGAAAAGAATCCGATGCTGATGCAGATTTATGCCGATGTCACCGGTCGCGAAATGAAAGTCTCCCGCTCCGCCCAGACCTGCGCCCTCGGCTCAGCGATTGCTGCGGCGGTCGTCGGCAAGGCTCACAAATCTTTCGCTGCAGCCCAGAAGGCTATGTGCGGCATCAAGCCCAAAACCTTCAAGCCTGACAAAAAAGCGGTCGCCGTCTATCAGCAGCTTTATACGCTATACAAAAAACTGCACGACAGCTTCGGTATCAAGGGCACCAAACTCGATATCTCCGGCGTCATGAAAGACCTGCTGGCCATCAAAGAAAAAGCTAACAAGTAATATAAACAGTAACCACAGATTACGCAGAGTACACAGATGAATAAATATGAATAAATCTTATGTTATTCTGATGATAATCCGATGGTCGTTTTTTGTGTTGTTATTTGCTGTTCCTTTGGTTTACAGCATCAGGCAAGGAAATTGTTTATTCCAGCAATACCTTCTTTAGAAGCAAAAGCGACAGGTGAACCTTGGGATTTTGATGGCGGTATAGGACGTGGATTAGGTTATTTATGGGATAGCTGCCGGGTTTGGTTTTAGCGCCGATAGGTTGCTTTTTTCATGACTTAGTATTTGGAAGAAAACAAGGTAAGTAAGATTTATAGTTCAATAGTGGAATTGCAAAGGGATAGGTTTGAAGTCCCGAAGGGACGGAGAGTTTCATAGCCGGAGGCGTAAGCCTCCGGACAGGGTAGAAAACAAACGAAGCCCCGAAGGGGCGAAAGAAGAGTGGAGCTTAAAATGTCGTATGCCAGTATTTATTATCATATTATCTTTGCGATCAAAGATAGAACCGCGGGTCTATCGGAAGACCAGGTTAAGAGAACCTGTGAATATCTGGCAGGGATTATACGGAATATGAAAGCAAAGCTATACATTTTGAATGGTGTTTGTGACCATTTTCATATGCTGGTTTCGCTGCATCCGGAATTGTCGGTATCTGAATTTGTTCGGGTGATTAAAACGAATTCGTCGCGATGGTTTCGCGATACGTTCGATAACCACTTTGGCTGGCAGGACGGGTACTCGGTGTTTTCAGTTTCTTATTCGGGCGTTCAACCTGTAACAGAGTATATCAGGAACCAGGGAGAACACCACCGCACTCGAACATTTAAAGAAGAATTGGAATTGTTTTTTAAGAAACACAATATTCGTTATGATGAACGCTATATATAGCGAATTTACTTTCGCCCCTTTGGGGCTTATAAATTTTGAAATATCTTACCGGAGGCTTACGCCTCCGGCTATGAAACTCGTTGTCCCTTCGGGACAATAATCAATATCGCCTCTTTGAGGCGGAAGAAAGATTTAAAATTTGTGTAATCTGTGGTTTCAGGATAAATATGTACAAAGAACTCAAAGAACATGTCTGTCGGGCCAACCTGGCCCTCGTCAAACACAAACTGGTCATCTTCACCTGGGGTAATGTCAGCCAGATCGACCGCAAACGGGGCGTTGTTGCCATCAAGCCCAGCGGGGTCGATTACGATGAATTGACCCCGGACAAAATCGTCGTGCTGGATTTAAACGGCAAGGTCATCGAAGGCGACCTGCGTCCCTCCTCGGACACCCCGACTCATCTGGAACTCTATCGCCAGTTTGCCGAGGTGGGAGGTATCACGCATACCCATTCGCCCAAAGCCACCGCCTGGGCACAGTCCTGCCATGAAATCCCGGCCTTCGGCACCACCCACGCCGACCATTTTTACGGCCCGGTACCCGTCACGGACGCTCTGACCAAAGCCGAAATCGAAGGCGACTACGAACTCAATACCGGCAAAGTCATCGTCCGACGATTCGCCGGCATTGACCCCATGAGCATCCCGGCCGTACTCGTCGCCGGCCACGGCCCATTCACCTGGGGCAAAAACGCCGACAAGTCCGTCGAAAACGCAGTCGTCCTTGAACAGGTCGCCGCAATGGCTCTGGATACGTTGGCCCTCAATCCCACACTGACCGGCATTACCCAGACACTTTTGGATAAGCATTATCTCCGTAAACATGGCAAAAATGCGTATTACGGACAGAAGTAGTCCGCTATCTCAAAATCCAACAAAAAAAGCTCCGGTATCCTTCTCAATACCGGAGCTTAATTATTTCAAGATAACTCGATTACCAGTAGAAATACATCCCAACCCTCAATCTGCATTTCATCTGATCCGGATAATCTCGCCAAATCACGTGACCATCTGCAAAGGCAATATTGCCGCCAGAGGGGAAAAAACCATTCCTCGCGGTACCGGTCCGTTTCAAAGAGAGATGATTCGATATATCATCAATGCCATACTTGCTATGCAACCCGCCAGTTTGGATTTTATCGAAATTATCATTTATTATCTCGCTGATCGTAGCATCGGCAATCATCACAGTGCTGCTTGCGTTCCGCAAATCACTCATTTTCTTGATCCATACAAATGGTTCACCTGTGACGGGTTTAAGGCCAGCATACATTGACGCACCTGCGGTATTAAGACGTTCAAACATATAAACATACGACATCACACGGAACAACTCTTTTTGGCGTTGTACGGTCAATTTCGATTCATCCGCGAGGGGAATAGGCCCACCATCAGGGCGACTCTTTGGGGCTTCTGGCTCTGGCCCATCTACCCAGCTAAATTGCCAGAAACGAGCATCGTCGGATTTTTTCAACTTATTGACCGGACAGAAGAAAGACCGATGATCAATATCCGCAAATTGGCTGATTTGATTGGTGGTGTAGAAGCTCATGTCCCAGAACCAGTTACCGCCGACATTGTAGGGAACAATACCGTCATTTTGCTCGGCATACAACCTAACGCCCAGGGCCTGAGACCGGACATTGTTAACACAAATTGTCTTTTGGGCAGCAATCTTCGCTTTATTCAACGAAGGAACGATAACCGCCATCAGCAATGCGATAATTGCGATGACGACTAACAGTTCGATTAGCGTGAATGCCCTGCGGGGGTTTGTCTGACACACCTTCATAGTCTTTTCCTCTTACTTCAAATACCTGTTTCCTGAAAACGATACGTTTATTGCAATTCGCTTCTGCAGAAATATTCATCCAGACCCCGGCGGCATTGTTGGAAGAGGAATCGATGTCTTATAACCTACCGCCGCTAATGGCTACCTAACCATTCATATATTATACTACACTATACTACTACTGCAAGCATTTTTTAACAGTTCTCTATTAGTTATTATGCAATTTTTTAAAAAAATTATCATATAAAATAAAAAAAGCCGGCACAAAGTCCGGCTTTAAGCTTCTAAAACGATTGTAACGTCTTGCCAACAAGAGACTTCTACATATCAATAACATCCTGATGTTTTTCAAAGGGCTTAAACTTGAACCAGCCGGGACCAGACTTGATTTTCAGCTTGACCACATCATTTTCGATTAAAAGGCGAGCACGGCTCTCTCCCATCGTCATCTGATCAAACATCATCCCCTCCAGTTTGACAAGGTCCGCTGCCAGACCCGGAGACTTATTGAGGGCATTGATTAGATTATTGAGTGTCTGATTCGCCAGCAAGGCCGAGCTTTGCAGCCTCCCGCTGTCATGAGTCAGGGCTTGAGAATCCTCAGACAGCATGGCCTTGATTTTCTTGACCATCTCTATCCGCATTGCGTTGGTATTCGGATAGGCCGCATTCAGGGTCTGGGCATCCATCACCACCTCAGCATCCAGCCGTAACTGAGGCCGGGGGGTAGAATTCGCAACACGGTAATCTTCCATCGTTAGGACATATTTCCGGGCCGCAGTCTGAAGCTCCTCATCAAAAGCAACCATATTAAACCAGTGCGTCCGAGTTTCATAATCATCACCCCAGGAGGCAACGACACTTTCGGACTGGCTCAGATGCTCGGTCTTGGGATTCTGGATAAAGCCAAGCACATCGGCGGAGGTACTTTGCTTGAGTGTAGTGGAGTAATAGCGTCCATAAATATCGTTCCGGTCTATCGTTTTGCACCCGGACAGCACCCCCAGCGATACCACGATCGAAACAACCCAAATTCCCTTCATAGTCTGGCTCCTAAAGCAGGATATTGACGACATCAAAACTCGAAATCATTGCCAAAACAGGTGGTATTATACACCATTTTTGAGTTTTAATATGCATTTTTGATTATTTTTACGCAATTTTTTCGCCTGATGCAGGAATAGACAAAAAAATGGATAGACAGCCGCATTGGCTGCCTATCCATCATTGTATGACTTAGACTTCTTTGGCATGAATCCACTTCATCATCTTGCGAAGGGTTCGACCGACGGTTTCCAGCTTGCTGTTATAATCTTTCTGGTACAGGGCATTGAAGTTCTTCATGCCGCTTTTATATTCATCGACCCATTCCTTGGCAAACGCACCACTGGTAATTTCACCAAGGATTTTCTTCATCTCAGCCTTGGTCTGTTCGGTGATAATGCGCGGCCCGCGGGTCAGATCGCCATATTCAGCGGTATTGGAGATACTGTACCGCATATAGCTCATACCGCCCTGATACATCAGGTCCACGATGAGCTTGACTTCGTGCATACATTCAAAATAGGCAATTTCGGGCTGATAACCGGCCTCGACGAGGGTCTCGAACCCGGCCTTGATCAGGGCTGTCAGGCCGCCGCACAGGACCACCTGCTCGCCGAACAAGTCGGTTTCGGTCTCTTCCTTGAAGGTCGTTTCAATGATACCCGCACGGGCGCCACCGATACCATTGGCCCAGGCCAACGCCACATTCTTTGCATTCTTATCCGCATCCTGATACACCGCAATCAGACAGGGAACGCCGCCGCCCTTTTCGTATTCGCTGCGGACCAGATGGCCGGGGCCTTTGGGGGCAATCATTACGACATTGATATCGTTTGCGGGCTTAATATACCCAAAATGAATGTTAAATCCATGGCAGAACCCGAGGGTCTGACCAGCCGTCAGATTGGGTTTGATTTCCGCTTCATAGACCTTGCTCTGGATTTCATCGGGCAGGGTAATGATAATCAGTGCGGCGCCTTTAACAGCCTCAGCAATCGTGGTCGGCTTAAAGCCATGTTCGATAGCCAGCTTATAATTGGCGGTGTTGGGCAATTCGGCAATCTTGACTTGAATACCGCTGTCCCGCAGGTTTTGTGCGTGGGCATGCCCCTGACTGCCGTAACCGACGATGGCAACGGTCTTGCCCTGAAGGGCCGTGATAGGGGCGTCATTTTCATAATACATTTTAGCCATGGACGTATTCTCCTATTCAAATCCAAATTTCAACCATAATCTAATCTTTAGTCTGGCAATCATACGCCCAAAGCCCTCTTTTTTCAACCCAATTTTCCGGACATAAACCGGAAGAATTCTATGTAAGCCTTTTTATTGAAAAGAATAGAAATAAGACAAACCGACCTGATACCATTAATAAGGCAGGCAGCCACTTCTATTGAGGGGAATTGTCCCTGCAAGGCTTATGCGAACAGACGCTACCAAAGAACAAAAAATCGATATATTAAGGACACAACTGCTATGATTCATAACGTTTAAATGCACCGACCTAGTATTGCCCCAGTATTGATTTTGTCAACGCGAATGGGTATGCAGTCTATGTTGTATATTCTGGCGGTACTCATCTCGGTTAGCCCACTGACATTAGGCCAAATGGTCATTACAGAATGGATGTACAGTGGAACCGATGGTGGATTTATCGAGTTTACAAACATTGGCTCAGAGGCCGTTGATTTGTCCGGCTGGAACTTCTGCGACAACAGCACGGGACCAGCCGTGGATTTGAGTGATTTTGGGATTGTTGAACCAGGCAACTCCGTCATTCTAACCGAAGCTTCTGCGGAAAGCTTTGCTGCCGCCTGGGCCAGTAGAAAAAACAGCCCATCGAATTACTCCTGCTCCGTCTCCCGGGGCTTTTTCATCAGTCGCTGCAGCTCATCGGGCATTGGGGCCTCAAAGCACATTTGCCGGCCGTCAACGGGATGCTTAAACGAAATCGACCTGGCATGAAGGGCCAGCCGCCGATGGGTATCCCTGGGCATCCCGTATTTGCGATCCCCGACGATCGGGCAGCCCTTGTCGGCCAGATGCACGCGAATCTGATTCTTCCGCCCGGTCAGCAGCGTAATTTCCACCAGGCTGAACCGCCCGTTATCTTTGACCACGCGATACGCCGTATGCGACAGCTTGCCTTTGGACGGATCATTGGTCGAATACACCTTAAACGCCTTGTTCTCAGCCAGATACGAACTGATTGTCCCTTCATCCGGCGTCGGTCGCCCCCAGACCACCGCCATATACTTTTTTTCCGTCTGCTCCCAGTTGCCCTGCAGGGTCAGCTTGGCCTCTTCCGTTTTGGCAAAAATCAGCACCCCCGAGGTCCACTGGTCAAGCCGATGCACGATATACACCCGCCGTGGCGACTTGGGATTGCCCTTGCGAACATAATCGGTCAGCACAGTATACAGGGTCTTGTTCCGGCTGCCCTGGGCTGCCATCGTCAACAGGCCCGCAGGCTTTCGCACCACCAGGATCACATCGTCTTCATAGAGAATATCCAGCCCGCGCGGCAAATGTTTTCGACAGGGTTTTTTGTTGGATGGCATGACCGATCTATTTCCGTATTTGTTCCCAGCACAGATTGGCAATGTTGATATAATCGCTGGCCGAAAGCTGCTCGGGACGGTGGTGCGGATCCACAAACGCCTCGGCAAACAGTTCATTCCAGCCGTGCACTTTAGCCAGCCCGCCGGCGGCAAATTTCACACAGGCCTTGAGCATCTTGCGGCGATGGCCCATAAACAAGGTGATAATGTCGCGGAACGTATCCATATCATGAATCTGTGCAGCTTTTTGCGGATCGCGGATAAAACTCACCATCGCCGAGTCCACCTGCGGACGCGGCCAGAACACCGACGGCGGCAGCTTGCGGAAAATATGCACGCTGCCGGTCGCTGACATCAGAATGCTCAGCGTCCCATAGGCATCATGGTCGGGCAGTGCCGCCATCCGCTCGGCCACTTCTTTCTGCACGGTCACCACCATCGCATCCGCCACCACCGGCCCGGTAATCAAATTGGCCATCACTGCCGAACCCGCCCCATAGGGCAGATTGGACACCAGCAGCAATCGCCCGCCCAGTTCCGCCCGGGCCTTCTGCACGGCATCCAGAATCTCACCATGAATCGTATTTTTGTTTTCCAGCACATCGCGATTGAACAGAATTACATTGGCGAACGACTTCAACTGTGCCGAGACAATCCGGGCCAGCGGCGGGTCATACTCCACTGCAATCACTCTGCCGGCACGCTCGGCCAGCGCCTCGGTCATCGAGCCGGTCCCCGGGCCGACTTCCAGCACCACATCCTGCGGATGAATATGTGCCTCGTCCACCAGCAGCCGCATCAGGTTCAGGTCAATCAGAAAATTCTGACCCAGACGGTGCTTGGGCGTTGTCCCCGCCCCCGCCAGAAGCCGCTCAATATCCTGTTTAGTCTGCATGGCTTTGCCCTTTCCCTTTGCCGCACTTACGCGTATGGGCCATTTCGATGGCAACACGGATTGCCTCTTTCATGCTGCTTTCGTTGGCCACGCCGCGTCCGGCAATATCAAATGCCGTCCCATGCGCCGGCGACGTGCGAATCATCGGGATCCCAATCGTCACATTCACAGCCTTGTCAAATGCCAGCAGCTTGACCGGAATCAATCCCTGGTCATGATACATCGCCACGACGCCGTCATACGCACCGCGTGCCGCTTTCAAAAACAGCGTATCAGCCGGAAATGGCCCGAAACACTCTATCCCTGCCTCTTGTGCCAGCAGTATCGCGGGGCTGATAATTCGCTGCTCCTCATCGCCGAACTGCCCGTTCTCGCCGGCATGCGGGTTCAATCCGCATACGGCAATCCGCGGCCGGCCAATCCCGAAAAATTCCTTGAGCGCTTCATTGAGCAAATCAATCGGCTCGAATACGCAGCCGATGGTAAACTTGTTGCGAATCTCAAACAATGCTTCATGAATCGTCGCCAGTGCCAGTTTGAGCGGGCCTGCCACAAACATCATCGCCTTGCGCTGACTGTAGCAGCGCTGGGCAAACAATTCCGTATGTCCCGGCCAGCGGGCATCGGCCATGTGCCAGCTTTCCTTGCTGATCGGTGCTGTCACCACCGCATCCAGAATCCCCGCCCGGGCCGCATCAATCGCATCGATACAGAACTGCAGCGATGCCTGACCGCTGACCAAAGACGGTAAATGCAGCCACGAGGGAACCGAGTATTCATCATAATCAGCAACCACCACCTGCCGCGGCAAATCCCGGCTGATTTTTTCATGCGGCAAGCGGAGCCAGTACGGTTCGATTTCCAGCTGGTCCGCCACATACTCAAGCTGTTCATCCAGCCCGAAGATTATATATTTTGCCTGACGGCGCAGCAGCGGATCGGCCAGAGCCTTGACCACAATCTCCGGCCCTATCCCGCCCGGGTCCCCCATCGTAATGCCGACCACCGGCTCAAATGTCGTGGATCCATCCGTCATTGATGTTGTTCTCTAAAAACCCAGTTCCCGTAATTTGGATTCAGTCAAACCCTCCCGGGCCGGCACGATCCGTTCGAGCTGCTTGCGTATCGCTTTGACCAGAATATCCGTCTCAATGTTGACCGCATCGCCTGCCCGGGACCGCCCCCACGTCGTGCGGGCAAGCGTTTCCGGAATCAGGGCCACCGTCAGTGCCTTTTCTGTCACCGATGCCGCCGTCAGGCTGATGCCATCCAGCGCCACAGACCCCTTGACCACAATCTCGGGCATCAGCTCGGCCGGAGGCTCAATCGTAAACACGGCAAAATCCCCCTTTTTTTCAATCGATGCAATCTTCCCAACCCCATCGACATGCCCCTGCACAATATGTCCACCAAATCGCCCCCCTGCCTGCATCGCCCGCTCCAGGTTTACGACCTGCCCTGTCCGAATATGTTTAAGAGTGCTCCGACTCAGCGACTCACCGCTAACGTCAAATCCGGCCGTATCCCCATGAAGACTCGTCACGGTCAGACAAACCCCGTTAACCGCGATACTGTCGCCCAGTTTCGTCCCCTCCGCCACCGCACCAAGACGGACCGTCAGCACCATCCCACCTGCCCGCGGAACAACCGACAAAACCGTACCTATACTTTCAATGATTCCTGTAAACATCTTCTTTTCCTATATATATAGTGCATCTGGCATAGTAAGATTGCCCGTCGGGATTGTCAAACATCTTTTAAATCCGACGTGGTATCTTCCACCAGGACAATCACATAAAAAAAGACAGGACATATAAGAATGAATCATACGATGATCCCATTGCACCGCCATTCTCGCAGCGCATCAAGGAAAAACCCGACAGCAAGCCGATACGAAAACGGCCAGGGATGGCTTACAGAGGTTGTTTATGCTGCGATGCCGCCAACCGCCATTTGGATTCACACACCATGATGTCGCCAAATAATTCCCTTTTTTTTGACTCACCAGCCCGGTTTTGCTACAATATACCCCAGTCGCTGGGTGGGGAAAAGCGTAGAGATGGGAGAGGAGAACAACCATGAGAACAATAAGGTTGGCTGGGATGATGGGGGTTGCACTGCTGGGCACAATGGCGTATGGAAATCTGCTGGGCAAATATTATGCGGGGGTTAATATCGATGTCAACGGCGTTCTTCAGACGCAGGGATTGACCGAACGATTTCGGCGAGTGGATGCCAATATCGATTTCTGGGACGGCAGTCGGTATTATCGATGGCAGCCGATTTCCGGGCAGCCGGATAACTATACGGTCGAATGGACAGGGTATATCAGAATTGACGTACCGGGTGAGTATGGTTTTGGCACGATTTCAGATGACGGTTCGCAAATCTGGATCGATGGGCAGATGATTGTCGATAACGGCGAAGGACAATGGTACGACTGGGAAGATAACATGGGCCAAAATGAGCCGGGCGAGCCCAATCAGCCGGTGTATCTGAATGTTGGCTACCATGCCATTATGGTGCGATTTTACGAAGGACCTACTTATGACGGCATTGAGCTATGGTGGTTGCAGCCAGGCACAGGCCCATCCGATATCCCCTATTACGGCACAACCTTTCATGGCACCCCGCCGACCTATAATCCCAATACCAACTGGGCAATTGTGCCCGCCTCGGTACTGGTAACGCCGGAGGAATATAATGGGCTGACCTGTGCAGCGGATTTATACTCAGACGGCGTGATTAATCTGCTTGATTTTGCAATTCTGGCGGCGGAATGGCAGACGCTGACGCCAGTCTATGGGGACTTGACCGGCGATAGTACGGTCGATATGGAAGACCTGGCACAGTTTGTCATCTTCTGGCTTGAGCCTTGTCTTGTATCTTGATTCGGTGATGTAACGTCTATACCCATATACGGCTGTGTTTTTTTGTGCGACAGAATAACATAGCCGGGGCAGGCATGTTTTTGCGCACACACGGGGCAATGGCATCGCATTTATGGAGTATCGGCAATGAACACAACGGTTCGAATCGTGGCAGGATTATGGCTGGTTTTGATCTCGACAGGTCTGGCGGGACAGGAAGCGGAACGGACTCCGTACGGGGTATGTGCCCATGTATCGCGGTCCAGCGACCACACGCTGGCTGAACAGGAATTTCCACTGATGCGGGCCGCAGGAATTCGGTGGGCCAGAACGGACTTTGACTGGACAACGGTCCAGCAGCACCAGGGCGGGCCGTGGGATTATACGATGTTTGACGAAACCCTGCGGAAAGCGGAGGCGGCAGGGATTACGATTCTGCCGATTCTGGGGTATGATGTGGCGTGGGCGCGTCCGGCCTACCGGCATCTGGACTTGTGGCGGGAGTACGTGCGGAATATGGTGAGTCGGTACAAGGGACGCCTGACATATTGGGAAGTGTGGAACGAGCCGGATTTGGAGCAATTCTGGAAAGAAAAACCTGATCCCGCTAACTATACCACGCTGCTGATGGCGGCGTATGAGGAAATCAAGGCAGCAAACCCCGACGCAAAGGTGCTGCTGGGCGGGCTGTCGGGGATACCCTTTGAATTTATCGAGGGGATTTACAAAGCCGGCGGCAAGGCGTATTTCGATATCATGAACGTGCACCCGTATCGCTATCCGAAGACGCCGGAGGGAGCATCATTCCAAGACGACCTGGCCAAGCTGCGGCAATTGATGGCTCAATACGGCGATGGCAGCAAGCGGATTTGGATTACCGAGATTGGCTGGCCGACACATCGAAACAATTCCCAACTGCTGGGCGATATTGTGCGGGCGGGATTAAAGGCTGTAAATGCCCGGAAAACCAACTGGACACTGGCGGTGTTTGACGATCCGGGGTATGTGATTCAGGTGCCGCTGACAGACGAAGCGTTGCAGAACATGCTGCCGGACGGGGGCAGGGTCATTCGACTGAAGATGGCGGAGATGGAACAACTGAGTCCGGCAAAATACGATGCCCTCTTGCTGCCGCTGGAGGAGACGTTTCCCGCCGACTGGTTTGATGCGATGGAACTGTACGTTCGCGACGGCGGGGTCTTGATATCAGGTCAGGGCGTACCGCTGTATTATACCATCAAGCGTGGCGAGGATGGACGCTGGGTTCAGGGCGACGCGGGGGAATCGTACCGCCAGCGGCTGCATATCGGCTGGGAGGCGTGGTGGACGCGACAGGGTGTACCCAGGACGATTGCAACGTTAAAAGTGCCGGACGAATTGGCCGGACAGATTCAAATCACCAAAGATGCTCCGGCGGCCACACGATTTTTAACCGATGCAAAGTTAAAGCCCGCAGATCGGTTTATTCCGCTGCTGCAGGCGGTCGAAGGCGATTATGTCGGGACGACTGCGGCGTTGTTTGATTTGAACAGCGACATGAAGGGGGCGGTGATTGTGTCGTCCCTGCAGGCGGAGTATCGCGGCGTGCTGGAAGACCAGCAGGCCCTGATGCTGGCCCGGACATATTTGATTGCACTGCACAGCGGTGTCGAGCGGATGTTCTGGTACAATTTCCGGGCGTTCGAGAATAATCCATTCTATAACGAGGACCATTTCGGGATAGTACATCGGGACTTGTCGGCCAAGCCGGCGTATCGGGCGATGCTGGCATTGAACCGGGCGAGGCCTGCCGGCTCGATGGTGGTTGGAGATATGCGACAGATTGAAACGATATTCATACCCGGCTGGAAGCGGCCGGATGGGCGAATGGCCTGGGCGGTCTGGAATGTCGGGCCGGCCAGAGAAATGGCGCTGAAGGTACAAGGTGAAATTGCAGAGGCGTTTGATGTCTTCGGCAACACATTGTCGATTCAACCGACCGACGGTGTGATTCAATTAACCGTTACGGAGCGACCGGTTTATATCGTCGGTCCCCAGCAAATTGAACCCTAAAGATTGGTGATTGAAGAGGTCTAAGCCAGCGGTTTGCGGGTGATGAGCGAATAGCTGCGAGGGTACTCTGCGGGGGTGGGGCTGATTTTGCGAATGTCGATAAGGCGAAAAGCATCAGCGATGCCGGGCAGGGTGTATTGATAGGTATGGGAAAGCTTGCCGCCAAGAGTTGTAATGGATTGTTCCGCCGCAGCGCATTCAGAGTCGCTATCCGGGCCTTTAAAGGCCAGCATCGCCCCGCCGACCTTGACCAGTCCCAGCGAGATTTCAGCCAGCACGCGCAGGTCGGCGACGGCACGAGCTAATGCCGCATCAAATTGCTGACGATAGCGGGGATCGTGAGCGACATCTTCGGCACGGCCATGCAGGACTGTCAATGTCTTGAGGCCCAGTTGGGCGGCGACTTTTTGCTGGAAATGCACCTTCTTGCCGGTGGCTTCGATGGAGACAAAGTGCCATTCCGGGCGGACGATTGCTAAGGGCAGCGAGGGAAACCCGGCCCCGGAACCGACATCAACCACCGAAAAACGCTCGCGGCCGGCAGCCATCGCATCCAGAATCGGCAGCACTGCCAATGAGTCCAGAAAATGCCGGATGCGCACCTGCTGCGGGTCGGTAATCCGCGTCAGGTTGGTATGCTTATTTTCTTCCGCCAGCAGCTTAGCCAGGGTATCAAATGCCTGCTGATGCCCTGCCAGCAGAGTGCCGGCTGTATTCATATCCAGCGAGGACACGTTCATCATAAAGACAGATCAGGTATTCTGCCCGCAGCATTTTTTGTATTTCTTGCCGCTGCCGCACGGACAGGGATCGTTGCGGCCAACCTGCGGCTTGTCGTGGCGAATCGTTTTGACGGTTTGTTCACCCTGCGGGGCCATCGCCGCGGCGCGCTGGCGCTGGGCGGCCTCGAACTGGCCGGTCTGGTCGTGGTGGGTACGGCTGACCTGATAGACGCTTCGGGCCCGTTCGCCGGCCTGCAGACGGACCTTGAAGATGATGTCCGTTACGCGCTCGGCGATGCCGTTGAGCATCTGAGTGAACATCTTGTAGCCTTCATGCTTGTATTCAATCTTCGGGTCTTTTTCGGCATAGGCCCGCAGCATGATGCTTTCCTTGAGATGGTCCATCGCATAAAGATGGTCCTTCCAGGCGACATCGAAAATCTGGATAAGCACATAGCGTTCGAGGTTGCTCAGCTCGCTGCGCATAAATTCGCGTCCGACGGCCAGCAGTTTTTCCTGGGCTTTGGCCGCATCGGCCAGCTCGGCCAGCGGAATGTCCACACCGAACCGTTCTTTGGCAAACTGGGCCTTTCGGTCAGGCGTTTCTTTGGCGTATTGCTCAACCTGTGCGGCCAGCCGGCTTTCATGCCAGCTTCGGCTTTCTTCCAGCAGAAGATGATAGATCGCCTCCGGCTTCATTTCGGTCAGCTGTTCGGCAGTCAGACGGGTCTGATATTTCTGATTGGCCCAGTCGGCCAGCGACTGGAAGGCATACGCATTAGGCCCCTGCTGCCCGAAGACCATACTCATCGCAAATTCTACCGGGTATTCGATTTCCCGCTGCCTGTATTTGTCTTCAATCGCAGCCAGCAGCTTCTGATGGACCGCTGGAATGGGTTTATCCTTCAGTTCGGCAGGATCCATCTGGATGGCAAATTTGGCCCCGGCCCACTGAGCAAACGTCCGCACCGCAAAATCTTCCGAGAGAAAATCCTTCAGCCGCGACAGGTCTTTTTTATCGACCAGCCCGCAGGCCGCATCAATGAGCAGATGCTCAATCTCGTCGGCTTTCATTTGCTTGAGTTTGGAGGCCGAAACACTGACCTGGAAGGCGCTCATTGCCCAGCGGGTCAGTTCGCTGATATTCCACGTGCTGGGATCTTCGTAATCTTCCAGATATTCTCCAAGCGAAACCGAGATGGTGTTTTCAATGCTTTTTTTCGCTTCGTCGCGCAACAGCTCTTCAATATAGTCGGCGTCCTGCCCGCGGATGCGACGCATCTCCAGATCCACCCCGAATTCAATTTTGGCCCATTCGATGATGCACTGGTACGGATACTCAGGACTCAGAACGGTCTTGCAGGCCTGCTCAGAAACCTGGCGAAGCATTTCTTCGATCACTCCGCGAAGGTCCTTGCCCGCCAGGATGTTGCGGCGACGGGTATAGAAAATCTTGCGCTGATAATCCATCACCTCATCATATTCGAGCAGGCTCTTGCGGATTTCGAAGTTGCGCTGTTCGACTTTTTTCTGGGCCTTGGCAATTCCGCGGCTGATACTGGGATGATAAATCGGCTCGCCTTCCTGCCAGCCAATCATCGACAGGGCCTTGACCGTCCATTCCGGGGCGAAGATGCTCATCAGATCATCGTCGAATGACAGAAAGAAGACGCTGCTGCCCGGATCGCCCTGACGACCCGTACGACCGCGAAGCTGATTATCGATGCGGCGGGCTTCGTGACGTTCGGTGCCGACGACGTGCAGGCCGCCCAGTTCCCTGACACCGGGACCGAGCTTGATATCGGTACCGCGACCTGCCATGTTGGTTGCAATGGTCACATTGCCCCGCATGGATCCGTCGCGGGCGGTGTGCTGATGGCCGGCTTTTTCAACGATAAGGGCTTCACGGGCATGCTGCTTGGCGTTGAGCACTTCATGCTCCAGCCCATACCGCCGGCTCAGCGCCTGTGAAAGAGCTTCACTTTTTTCGACACTGGTCGTTCCCACCAGCACGGGACGGCCGGATACGCTGGTCGCATGGATTTCTTCGACCAGCGCATTAAACTTCTCACGAACAGTCTTGAAAATCATGTCGTCCCGGTCTTCGCGGATACACGGGCGATTGGTGGGAATCGTCACCACATCGAGCTTGTAGATATTCATAAATTCTTCGGCTTCGGTCGAAGCGGTACCCGTCATTCCGGCGATGCGTTCATAGAGCTTGAAGAAATTCTGCAGGGTAATCGTCGCCAGCGTCTGGGTTTCTTCCTTGATGGGAACACCTTCCTTGGCTTCAACGGCCTGATGCAGACCATCGGACCATTGCCGGCCATGCATGAGACGGCCCGTGAATTCATCAACAATAATTACCTTGCCATCCATGACAACGTATTCTTTTTCTCTTTCATAAACCACATGCGCCCGCAGAGCCTGCTCCAGCAAATGCGGCCAGTCCATATTCGATCCGGTAAAAAACGACCCGACACCGGCAATTTCCTGAGCCTTGCCAATGCCTTCATGAGTCAGATGAGCGGCCTTGCGATCGTATTCCACTTCATAATATTGAGTCATCGTTTCGAGGCGTGCTTTGTCCTGCTCAATTTGCTTGAGGGTCTGGTCGATAAACCGTTGGGCCTTCTCCATCCGCTCGCTGTCTTTGGCCTGTTTGGCCTCGGCCAGTTCTCCCCGCGCATTGGCAACCGCTTTTTCCGCTTCGTCAATGGTCTTTTTGAGACGGTCATAAGAGCTTTGCAGACTGATAATCTGGCGGGCAACTGCGTCAGCTTTTTTGTAGCGGGTCACATCATCCTGCGCCGGACCTGAAATAATCAGCGGCGTACGGGCTTCGTCAATCAGAATCGAATCCACTTCATCAATAATAGCATATTCCAGCGGCCCCTGCACCATCTGGGCCAGTGACGATTTCATATTGTCGCGCAGATAATCGAAACCGAATTCGTTGTTGGTCCCGTAGGTAATGTCGCATTCATATTGAGCACGGCGTTCTTCGCCGATGGTATCCATATCCGACTGAATCGCCCCCACCGTCAGCCCCAGCGCCCGATACACCGGCCCCATCCACTCCGCATCGCGTTTGGCGAGGTAGTCGTTAACAGTAATGACGTGGACATGCTTGCCGGTCAGGTGGACCAGATAGGCCGCCAGTGTCGCAACCAGAGTCTTGCCCTCACCGGTCGCCATTTCAGCAATCTTGCCGTCGAACAGCACGTTGCCGCCGATAAGCTGCACATCAAAATGCCGCATGTTATTGTTCCGACGGGCGGCTTCACGGACTACGGCAAAAGCTTCGGGCAGAATCTGACTGGGCTGCTGCCCGGAGGCCAGACGCTGTTTAAATTCGGCGGTCTTGGCCTTGAGGGCTTCATCATCCAGCGCCTTGACCTGCTCCTCAAAGGCCCCCGCCGCCAGTGCATCCCGCATATATCCTTTGACCAGCCGCTCGTTCCGCGACCCGAAAATCTTGACCAAAAACCGACTTAACGAAAATGCCATCTGTCTATCCTTATATTACTTAAATTATTATTTCGTATATATATCGACATTATCCCTATTATAGACACAACATTCTACCCCGTTTTTCTGCAAAATCATACCCTGAAATTGTTAAAAACCAGTCACAGCCGCAAAAGCATCAAGGCTATCTCGCTTTTTGGAGTTCTTTAGAATCATAGCAACTCAACATAGCAGTAAATCGTCGACGACAACAGGAAGCCCATCTTGACTATGCCGGTATAATCACCAAATAAGTCTTTGAAATTTCAGGCACAGTCGAGTATTGTGTGATGCTCTATTGAATCGGATAGAATACGTATGACGCTACTATCGCTTCGTGATATCCATAAATCCTATGGGCCGGAAGTGGTCTTTCATAACCTGAATGTCCAAATCCACCCCAATCAACGTGTAGGCCTTGTTGGACCCAATGGCTCCGGCAAGACAACTCTGTTTCGACTAATTACAGGCCAAACCCATCCGGATATGGGCGAAATAAACCGGGCACGGGATTTGAAAATCGGCTACCTCGCCCAGGAACCCCAACTGGATTTAAACCGCACGGTGCTGGAGGAAATGCACGAAGGACTCGTCGATATCCTCAGCATGCACAAGCGTTTAGAGTTATTATCACACGAGCTTGGAACCTTGTCCGGCGATCGGCTCAATGCCGCCATGAAGGAATACGACAGACTCTGTCATCAATTTGAGATTCAAGGCGGTTATTCCTATGAAACACGAGTCAAAAGCACTCTGGCAGGTTTGGGATTGCCGCAGGAGCTGTTTGAGCAGAAAATATCGGCTCTTTCCGGAGGCCAAAGGTCTCGATTATCATTAGCCAAGATGCTCATTGCTGATGCCGACTTGCTGTTGCTGGATGAGCCGACCAACCACCTTGATTTACAAGCGACCCAATGGCTGGAAAAATTTCTCCTGAACTGCGAAAAAGCGGTATTACTGATCAGCCATGACCGGTTTTTACTGGATGCAGTAGCCCAGCGAATCCTCGAACTCGAAAACAAGCGGGCAAGGTCGTGGCGCGGTAATTACAGCTGCTACATCGATACCAAAGCAACCTTACGGCTGCAGCTGGAACGCCAGCATCAGAAACGCCTGGAATTCGTAACCCATGAACTGGATTTCATCGCCCGGAACAAAGATAAGGAGGGCATGCGTAAGACCGCCCGTGGACGCAAGACCCGCCTATTGCGGATGCTCAAAGAAAATCCCGATTATCTTGACAAGCCCACTGACCAGAAGACTATCCAGTTTTCCTTTTCCGACGCCAGGGTGCAAAGCGATATCATCTGTCGGGCACAGGGTGTATATAAAGCCTTTGGGCCAATTGTACTGTTTGAAGATTTAACCTTTGACCTGTATCGCGGCAGCTTTCTGGGGATTACCGGCCCCAACGGCACCGGTAAAAGCACCCTGCTGAAAATGGCACTGGGTCAGATGAAGCCGGATCAGGGGTCGATCAAACTCGGTAAAAATTTACGGGTCGGCTACCTGGACCAGCACGCAACGGTCCTGGATCCGGAAGCAACCGTCCTGCAGGAGGCGGCCCGAATTCGTCCAGACCTGACCCCCGAACAGCTGCGGAGTAAGCTGGGTACTTTTCTATTTTCCGGCGAGGATGTCTTCAAAAAAACAGGGACTCTGTCCGGCGGACAGCAAAACCGGCTGATTCTGTTTCGCCTGGTTCTGTCGGAACCGGATGTGCTGGTGCTGGATGAGCCGACCAACCATCTGGATATTCCAAGCCGCGAGATGCTGGAGGAGGCTCTCGACGGATTCAATGGAGCCGTGATTGCCGTTAGCCACGACCGCTATTTTCTGGATCGGCTGGCCGATCAATTACTGATCATCGGATGTAATGAATTCGGCGACAAACAGATGGGCCGATGCGAGATGGTCTTGCCGATTGACAACAAAGGCGTCTGGAGCACCTATACCGAGCTGCTTCAAAAACGACGACAAACTGCAGCCGAAGAAAAACAGAAAAAATCCGCCGGCCAAAGCCGCCCCGACAAAGTCCGGGTAACCGCACCCCCGGAACTGAAACGATTCAACCGTTTCACCGTCGAACAAATTGAAACCATGATCGCCCAGCTGGAAGACAAAATCGCACAGATGCAGGAACGCTTCGGCTCCGATGAGATTTATCGCAGTGCTGAAAAACTGGCCGCGTTACAGGCCGATTTCGAAGCCGCCAAAGCTGAATGCGAATTGCTGTATCGGGCCTGGGATTTCCGCTCACAATAAAACAGTCTTTACAGCAACGGTCCAATACGTCCGCGGTTACAGCGCCTCCGCCAGCGGTTCAGTCCACCATTTCGGATCGCGAAGATAATGCTTCATCCACATCGCCGCATTGACCCCATCGGCCACCGCCGTCACCAGCTGCATCGCTGCTCCCACACGACAGTCCCCTGCCGCAAAGACGCCGGGAACGCGTGTCCGCAAGTAGGCCGGATCGCAGCGGATAAACCCCGCCTCAGTCAAATCCACAAAGCCCTTCAAAAAAGCCGTATTGGGAACCATCCCGACAAAAATAAAAACTCCATCACAAGCCACCTCAGTGGTCTGGCCGGTCTGGACATGTTTGACAACGGCTTTTTGGACCTTGCCACTGCCTTCGATAGACGCCAGCGTGCTATCAAGCATCAGACTCAAATTCGAATTCGGCGCATTGACTTTGGCCATCAATTCCTCCACCAGAACCCGGGTCGCGCGAAATTCCTGACGGCGATGGACCAGGATGACTTTGGCAGCGTACTTGCACAAATGCAGCGTATCCTCGACCGCCGTGTTGCCGCCGCCAACCGCAACGACAGTTTTGCCTTGAAAGAACGGCGCATCGCAGGTGCCGCAATAACTCACCCCCGCACCGGCGTTGCGAAATTCCTCTTCGCCTGGCACACCCAGATGCCGATACGAACTGCCCGGCGTCAGAATAACGACTTTGCCGACAAACAAATCTTTATCACAGGCCACTTCAATCAGGCCGTCATCACGGCGACGCAGCCCCGTCACCTCGCTGCCGGTACGCAGCTCGGCTCCGAAAGCAGTTACCTGAGCGGTCATTTTTTCTGTCAAATCCGGACCGCTGACTTCCGCAAAACCGGGATAATTTTCAATCCGGTCGGTAGTGATGATTTGTCCGCCGGGATAAAATTTTTCGAGAATAATCGTTTTCATCCGGTCGCGTGCAGCATACAGAGCCGCCCCCAGCCCTGCCGGTCCGCCGCCGACAATAATACAATCATACTGCTGTTCAGCCATACTCATCTCCATAGGAATTGCAATGCAGGTATTATTGATGTTCGACACTCCGCAGCAACGCCGTGCCCCCCTGCCAGACAACCGGACCGCTGCGCTGCGGTCGGGTATCAAAATACTTGTCTATCTCCTGACGGGTGGACGGTTCCCATAGCAGGGCCCCGCCGCGGCCGGCCGTGGTTAATTTTCCAAGCAGTTTTTTATCTGCCGCATAGTAAAATTCCATCTTGCCGCCTTGAATCAGGTTCACGCGAACGGCATGGGCCAGCTCATCGGCCTTAGCCGTGCTGTCCGATGTGGAGATGGCCTCAATAATCGCCGGCGTAATACGGCCTTCCGGGCTGATGATATCCAGCACAATTTTCGGCTGACCGCTGTCCAGAAAAAAGGGAATCAGCCCATCCAGCAGCATTTCACTGACCGCCGAGGGCCCGGGTTCAAGAGTCCGGGACTGCCCGGCCGGTTCACGCACCGTCAGCATCCCATTGCTGAGTTCCAACAGAAACACACTGCCCTGCCCGGACAAACCGCTGTATCGATTTTGCCAGCGGAACCCGCGGAAGGGATTGGCACTTTCAAACGTTTGCTCTTTGCGCCGGATGGCTGCGGTGTTGACCACCGTCGTTTTATCAATCCGGAGGTTCCCCTCGGAATCCTGCTTGATCTGAGTCCGTTCATAGCCGCGGATACTGCGAGCCGCATCCCGAACCAACAAAGTCTGCCCTTCTTCGCTGGGGAAAAACTTGTCGGCACCAAATCGCTGGGCATTTTCAAGCAGTTCAATTCCCGCCGTCAACTCCGACGGCAATTTGTATTCCAGGGTCTGTGCCAGGGAAATAAACACATCACGCCCGTAAAACACATCCTCCGCCGCACGGACTTCCAGAATCAACACCCTGCCAAAATCCAGCATCGCCACACCCACGAAGCGATCTTCTTCAGCTTTCGGACTTACCAGGTGGGCAAATTGCATCGGACACGGCACGCTCAGAGTCGTCAGGTCCTGTAATTGTCCGTTAGATTGTTTGGCGATCAGTTCCAGGATCTCGCGGTTGCTTTTTGCTGGAGCAGTCAGGCAATAACGCCATTGAACTTCAATCACCGGACGATTCCGACGAGCAACAATGACAAAACAATTGTTCATCTCATATTGCCATTCGGTCAACCCCTGCCAGCCGGGCTCGTCAGGCAGGTGCACGGTGACCCCCGCACCTGGCAGAATCACAGGCGGGCCAACCCGAACAAAGCTGCGCTGCTTGACAATTAAATTGGCCGAAAATAATCCGACCGCAAATATCGCCAATAACGCCAGCTCAGAAAACGAATGTTTATTGAATAATCCCTTTGACATATCACCAATCATACGAGCCAGAACGCGATTTTGCAATCGTGCTCTCAAGAAAGCTGTGTTTTCTGTTGTTCCGATATTTTTAATTTGGGTAGATGTAGAATGGTTTTGTATAATTTATCAGGAGCCAGTACTGAAACCTGAAACAAGACACTGTTATCAGACCTTTAAAGTCTCAAAATCTGAAGGAGTGATTGGTATACGAGCGGCCAGCTCAAGATATAACACAATTATGCCGATGAAACAACATCTTGAAGTATAACCAACTCAATAATAAGTAGTTATTGTTTCGGGACTAAACCGTGAACAGCCTTTTTATGAATAAAACAGAAATACTCAAAGACATCAAAGTGACGGAAACCATTCAAGAGGCTGTCCAACAAAACCTCAATGCGAAGATGTGCCATATGATAGGCGGTATGTGGATACGGAATACCGTCTATTTGGTTGAACTATCCGCCACCGGCGTGGTTTGCAGGGCCTTTGAAGAAGACCATTGCCATTTTGAAAAACTCCAAATAAACCAACCGGTTGGCATATCCTTTCAAATTGAGCACGACAAATTTATCTTCGACACGACGGTAATGGGATTTGAGTCCTCGGTGGCAACCAAAGGTGGACGGATTCTGCTTGAAATACCCGACCGGATTGAGAAAATGCCACGCAGGGCCTATGAACGCCAGGCCGTTCCCGGAGAACTCAATGTCCATGTTCTCTTTTGGCACAGAGGCCATATTGACAACGTAAATCATTCCCCCACCGAGAGTTACTGGCAGGGCAGCATGATGAATTTATCGGCTGGCGGAGCCCAGATTGCCGTCTCGTCCTCACTGGCAAATTGTTTTACTCCGGGCCAGCTTGTCGGCATGCAGTTTACCCCGATGTTCTACCAGAAACCGATTTTGGTGGAGGCACAAATTATTCACCTAAAACCGGACGACGAAACTGGAAAACTCTTTCTTGGTCTGGAATTCCTCGGATTGGAAGTCAGTATCGATGGACGCGATATCCTCCATCGCCTGATGGACGTGGTCGAAGAATATGCCAAGATGAATAAGGATAAGAATTCAGGCCTTCAGGACAGCGTTGACTGAACCTATTAAACAAATCTAACAAATAAAACCGCGATATCAATACTGATATCGCGGTTTTTTTGTTAAAAGAATCAAGGCCTGTAATCTCGATTGGCCGGATGAGCAATCAGAAATTCCGTGATAAGCTTGATACAGTTGTCCAGGTCTTTGGTGGAGATCACCTCAACCGGCGTGTGCATATAGCGATTGGGGATACTGATAAGGCCTGTGGCCGCCCCGCCGCGTGATAACTGGATCGCGTTGGCATCGGTACCCGTCGCACGTGCCTCAGCAGTCAGCTGATAGGGAATTTTTTTGGCCTTGGCAATCTTGAACAGTTCTTTTTCGATAACGGGATTAATATTCGGACCACGATGCAGAACCGGGCCGTGACCCAACTTTACCGTGCCTATTTTCTTTGGATCGGTTTCCGGATGATCGCTGACAAACGTTACATCGATCGCAATGGCTGCCTGGGGGTTGACACGATAGGCGGAGGTGATTGCACCCCGCAGACCAATTTCCTCCTGGACGGTTGCCACACCGATGACGGATATGTTTAACTTCTTTTTAGATAATGCTTTAAGAACTTCCGCAACGACAAATGCCCCGGCCTTGTCATCCGTTGCACGGGATACAATTTTATCTCCATTCAGCGTCCTGCAAGGAACATCAATCACTATCGGGTCCCCCACGCTGACACGTTTTTCGGCCTCTTTTTTGGTCGCAGAGCCGATATCGACCCAGATGTTTTCCATTTCGACGCCCTTTTTGCGTTCATCGGGCTGCATCTGGTGAATGGCCTTACGTCCGATAACACCAAGAACTGGGCCTTTTTCGTTCATAATAATCACACGCTGCCCAACCAGCAGCGCTGGATCCATACCGCCAATTTGCGCTGTGTAGATGTAACCCTTTTCGTCAATGTGAGTTATCATCAGGCCAATTTCATCAATATGCCCGGCCAGCATGAATTTAAAGTCGGCTTTAGGATTGATAACCGCAATGCTGTTGCCGTGAACATCCGGAATGAGTTCATCCACGCTGTCTTTGACATAATCACGCCATAATTTTGCTGCAGGCTGTTCATATCCGGACGGACTTGGTGCCTCAAGTAAGGCTTTTAAGAAATCATGAGATGGTTTGTTCATTCTTTTTCCTTTATATAGATAATGTATATACGTTTATATCATTTCATCTGAAGATTTCAGTCCCATACGTTCTGTCAGGCGTTCAAAGTCATCCAAGCTGTAGTATTCAATGACGATTCTGCCTTTGTGTGCACGCCTGCCGGACTCAATACGGACTTTGGTGCCCAGGATTCTCTGTAATTGTTCTTCAAGATCAACAATATGTGCAGCCTTTTCCTTCTTTTCAGGAGGTGTTTTTTTGTTATCGTTCAGATAATTCTGTACCACTCGTTCCACTTCACGGACACTGAGCCGCCCTGCCAACGCTTTGTTTGCAAGAGAGCGTCGGAGCTGCTCGGTGGGAAGGGCTAAAATCGCCCTGGCATGCCCCATCGAGAGCTTCCCTTCAATCAGCATATCTTTGATATCCTGCGGTAAATCCAGAAGTCGCAAGTGGTTAGCAACCACTGAACGGTCTTCTCCAAGACGTTCTGCGGCTTCAGTTTGATTCAAATTGAACGTGGTCATGTAATTTTGATAGGCTTTTGCCCGTTCAATAGGATTTAAATCAGAGCGATGAATGTTTTCTACCAGCGCTAATTCCAGCATCTGCTGGTCTGTAGCCTGACGAATCATCACAGGAACAGTCGATAATCCGGCGAGTTGTGCAGCCCTGAACCTGCGTTCGCCGGCGATAATCTCATACTTGTGGTCCCCAGTCGGACGTACAATGACAGGCTGTAATATGCCGTTTTGCCGAATCGACTCAGCCAAACTGTTCAATTCTTCCTGATTCCATGCCGACCTGGGCTGAAAAGGATTCGGTTCAATTAGGGATATAGCCAGCTCCCTGGTGCTTTCCTGTAAGTCCTTATCAGGAGGAAAACTCGGCTTCGTTTCGCTCGCCGGTGCTTCAGTCTCAGGAGCCGTCGCAGCAGGCGGGAATGTAATCGATCCGAGAAGGGCCTCAAGTCCTCGACCTAAATGGGGCTTTTTGACTTTCTTATTATCCATAGCATTTTTCTCCATTCACTCTATATTTCTTTTCGGACGTTTTATCAAAAGTTCAAGAGAAATACCAGCGGATTTTTGAAATGTTCCACGTGAAACACGAAAAATGCCAACTCCTTGGAAATGAATCCCCCAGATCACGCCTTCATGTAAAATATAAAGCCTTAGATCAATGCTGTATAACTTAAAAAACAAAAAAGGCTGTTTCACGTGAAACAGCCTTTTTATACACCTATATGTGTATGTTGTATATGTTATATATTCTTTAATGATGGAATGCCGTAAATCTGTCCAATTTGGGCATCGTATTGACCGATATTTTGCCGCGGAATAACCACTTTAGGCGCATTTAATTCAAATTCGATCACTTCAAAGGGGTCGTCCGGATTTAACTGGCGGGCTTTGAAGATGTCTTCAAAGGAACGTATCTTCATTCCATTCCAGGTACTTACAACCAGTCTTCCAAGATTTTGGTAGCCTAAATTGATGGGAGCAGGCAAAACATAACTTAAAATCACAATATCCTGACGTTCATCTGTGGGATTAAATGCATGGTTGGAGTAATATTGATACAAATGGGGCGGAACTTTGCCAGACCAGTTGTCACCCCACAAGGCAAAGTAATTTCGTGTGAGTTTTTGGAACACATATCCGCCCGTCACTAAATAAGACGGCTGCCTGCCATATTCATAATACGGCACCAGCATTTGATCCGTAGTAAAATTCATAACCTCAACATTTAGAACCACTTGCGTTCCATCCCGAAAAACCACAAATTCCAAGGTGTCGCCCGGTCTTTTTTGTGAGATCAGATAATCCAAGTCGATGCGATCATATTGAGGATGACGAAATCGTCCATACGGATTCACTGTGTGGTTATCAATCGCCAGGATGACGTCGCCGGATTTCAGTTCTTTGGAACCGGTGCCCAGGGTGTGGACTTTGCTGACATAAACACCGTGCTTGATATCTTCCGGCATTTTCAGGTGGCTGCGAACCGTCGGGTCAAGCAGGGCGGTGGTGCGGAACCCAGGAACGCCAAATCCTTTGTAGACAGGCTGTTGTGATTCTTTCAGAAATCGATTGATCATCTCGGCTGGAATAACCCCTAAATCGGTGTCACCTGAGAAGCCGACAATCCCTATAGCTTTATCTTTATAGCAAACCACCTCGGCCTGGTCCGTGGAGCGAGAGGGATTGGTAAGAATGTAATAGAGATTGTCTGTAAATGACACCGGATTAGATTCACACTGAGCACGATCTAAAATGCCGCGTGCCTCGGTCAAATGTCCGCCGCCGGATAACCAATAGATGGAATGCTCCTGCCCCTGTGTATATTGTTCGACAAACTCAATTGGCTCAAACGGTTGTCCGGCCGTATTGGGGTCCAGCCCCAGCAGACACAAGTCATACTCATAATCGATGATTTTAACTGCGGCGGAAATCCATTCATTCGTTTCATATCTTCTTATTTGAACCATAGTTGCGTCTGCTATATTGTCTGCAGTAGTCAGAATCAGGTACGGACCCACCGCACAACCATACCCGGATTGCTGGGCGACTTCACGCTGTTTCCAGGGCTGAAACTGCTCATACCCGCCAACGGAAATCCGCAAATTCACCAGGCTGTTTTTCATTCTCTCCGAGGTGCTGATCACCTCGGTCTTTGTTTCGGTTTTGGCGCAAGATGTTACAGTGACGATAACAGTACTGATAATCAGGGTTTGTAGTATTTTCATAAGTTATTCCTCAATATACGCATCAGAAGTGACCTGGTATTGTTTAAGAATTGCGGTGTGCCTTTCCATGGCCTTTGCTGCATCGAGAATCAGCGGCATGTCATTATTCAAGAATTGAATTTGATGGCAGCCGTTTTCGGGTGTTTTTGAAAGCTGTTCCCGGACCTCTTTGAGTGAATAAATTCTCTGGCCGTTAATTTTATCCACGACCTGGCTGAGGAACGGATTACAATAGGTATTCACTTCGTCGGGGAGAATTTCCGACAAAACCACATATTCCTTCCGGTTTGGGTCTTCATTGAGTTCCATGGAGTTATGAAATAAATAACGCAAGGTAAAAGGAATCTCGGCAAGCCAGTTTCTTCCGAAGGTCTGGAGATAATTTCGGCTTAACGGTGTGAATGTAAGTCCAGCATATACATAGTATTGCGGTTTTTTATCGAATTGCAGACTCCACGGGAGTACAGGCAAATTCACTGCGGCTTCCATGATTGCCTTATTCGGTTTGCCATCCCGGCAATAGGTGATTTCAACCGATTCGCCGATTTGCTTGGCTTCGAGTGCCTCGGCCCAGTTGAGTGAAAGGCCGTAAATTTTGATCATACCATCATTATCAATATTGAAACCGTCGATTTGAGTGATGACGTCACCGGGTTTGAGGATTTTCTCGGCGGTGCTGTTTTTCTGAACCAGCAGCACAACAACACCTTCAACAAAAGCAGGCAATTTCAGATAGTATTTGTAGGCAGGATTGTGAAGCCCTTCAAAAACAGCAACGGCAGGGGAGGGAAAACCATCATATGTCCCATCCTCAATATCCTTTAGAAAATGCCGGATGACCGTTGTAGGTATCATATATCCAATGTTGTCAGCGGTCTGCAATCCCTGAAATGCGACACCGACGACCTTGCCATTTTGCAGGACAGGACCGCCTGAATTGCCGGGATTGATGGCTGCGTCAGTCTGAACCAGCAGATGCATATCGGCCTGGGTATGACTGTAGTTGCCGACTTCAATACGCGACACAACTCCTTTGGTGATAGAGACTTGTCGTCCTCCTACAGGAAATCCGCAGGTGGTTACAGTGCTGTTGACCCGAGGGATTCCTCCCAGCTCCAGCGGAATCATATCCTCATAGAAAGAGGCGTCCTCGACATCAATAATTGCCAAATCGCAATCGTGACCGACAAAGACTGCCCTGGCAGGGAATCGCTTGGCGAGGTTCTGTTTCTTTACTTCTAAATATTTGATATTGCTTACGTTATGAGCATTTGTCAGGATTCTTTTGCCATCGATAATAAAACCTGTTCCGACACCCCGCCCCATGGCGGATTGCTTCCATGGTGTTTTATAGTCCCAATCCTGCTGAACGACTTCCAGCATGACCACGGATTTTTCGTAGGTCATATCTTCAGGGTCTTGTTCGTTGGGTGCGGGTAGGGCGGCCGGCGCTTCATTTGATTGCTGTGATTCCGTGTCCTGAACAGCCTGCTGGTCTTGTTGTTGTTCAGCGACCAGGCAGGGGGGTAACAGGAAGAGAGGAATAAAGACAAATAGGCTACGAATTATCCACATGGGTGACGTTTTCTTCATCGGCGCATTCCTTATTATATAGGGATTAGGGATTACTCGAAATCGTAGTGTTTCTTGACGGCTTCGATAATATGCCAGACGCACTTGAGGCCGACGGGAAAGACGACATAATCGCCGGGGCCGAAGCTGACAGACTTCCCTGTAGCAGGGCGGTCATAGATAGTGACCTTACCCTCGAGAATCAGGCATTTTTCAGTCTCATTGTATTCCCAGTCGAACTTGTCGGCCTTATGAGTCCAGATCGGCCAAGATGCGGCCTGCTGACTCTCGGCGGCAGTGGGTTTTCGAATGATAATGTCACTGACTGTTGGCATTGCGGTTCCTTCCAATAGATTGTTTGAGATTTTTATTCCTTTTTTCGGATTGTACGATGTAGAATGGAAAATGTAAAATTTAAAAATCTGGTCCATACCCTGCTGCGACTGAGCAGATTGGACAGAATGGTTCGTGAAAGGGGTGGTTTATGAAAGGGCAGCTTTTTGTCGGGGTGACGTTTCTGGTCTTGATTTTTCTGATTGCGGGACAGTATTATGAAATCCATCATCTGCGGGTGGCCAACCAGGAATTTCAACAACACCATCGATTCATTCCCGTCGAAACCTATGTTACGGGAATGACAGAGGCCCTTGATCAGCAGAATCGTGAAATAGCACACATGCTTGCGTTAACCATGTGGACATCGCGTCGACTCGCAGCGTGCATCAAAGCCTTTGAGCTGCAGCATCATATCGTTCCGCCCTTTCAAGATAATTTGTCGTTCAATTATTTATCTCCACGTGACTGTATTCCTTCTGTCTGGAAGCCTCCTGTATTTGAGCAATCGCTGCTCTGTATCAACCCGGCTCCTGCAGACCCGACATTATCAATGCCGGTGCTGCTATTTGGCACTCAAACCCCGCTTGTGTTTTATGAACCCTATCAGCCGCATGATCCAAACTCAATATATTATGTCGGTCAATTCAGCGGCAGAGAAAACACGCTGGATTCTTTATTATCCAGCTTGCAGCATAATAAAGAGTCATTGGAGTCACTGAACAGTCAATATCGCATACTCATCCAGCAGTATGATGCACGGATCAAAGTTTTGTATCATACGCTCAAAGAAAAGAAGCTGCTGCGTGAGCCGGATAAATCCGGTTATACGGCTCCGATGCCTTTGGACACACTTCCTTTTTAGCGCGGCTGAAACAATATCATGCTTCCTGGGGGATTGGCACAGAAGGCATCGAAACGGTCCTTCGCTGCACTTGCTTGGGGCTGACCCTTTCATTCCAGTTCAGTCGTGTTTGGCTTTCTTTACAGTCGGATATTTAATTTCATCATGGTCTGTGGTATAGTAGGGTTAGTCGGCGGCGGGCCGTCACGGAAATACTATTTATCTGAATATGAGTGTATGGAACAAAAACAATTTGATGATCTGGTGCAGTGGTTTGGCGGCTATATCCAGCGCTATTTCAGCCTTGATGGCGATACGTATCTGAATAATAATCTGCATTTAAAGGAATGTCATACGCACCGGGTCTGCGGCGAGACGCGCCTGCTGGCCAAAGCCCTGAAACTGGACACCAACGATACACGGATTGCCGAAACAATCGCGTTGCTGCATGATGTCGGACGGTTTGAGCAATTCAAGAAGTACCGCACATATAAGGATTCCACCAGCGAAGACCACGCCGTACTCGGTCTGCGGATGATTCGTCAGGAACGGATTCTGGAAGGGCTGGATGCTCAGGAAAGACTCTGGATTGAGCGGGCGGTAGATTATCACAATAAAATGACACTGCCGGCCGGACTGGATGAGAAAACCGCATTGTTCAGCAAAATCATCCGTGATACGGACAAGCTGGATATCTATTCCATTGCCATGGAAAATTTCCGGCAATATCATGAGAATCCCTGCACCTTCCAACTGGAAATCGAATTTCCCGATGAGCCGTGCTGCTCGCCGGAGATTCTGGATGCGGTCGAACACGGACGGCTGGTCGATTATCGTCTGCTGCGAACGATGAACGATGTCAAGTTGCTGCAGCTTGACTGGGCGTATGATATCTATTTTGGGGCGACGCTGCGACGCATTGTGGAGCTGGGGTATCTCAAACAGATTATCGCCTGGCTGCCGGATACCAAAGAGGTAAAACGGGCAACCCAGGCAGTGATGCGGTATGTGGACAACCGCATCAACCAGCCGGAGGCTTGAAAGCCCGGCTCGTAAATATCTTATTTATATATCTAAAATATAGAAGACGTCTGATATATAGAATATTTTTATTGAATTTTTATTGACATACTATATATTGGATTAAATAATGTACTTGACTACATATTGATACCCACAAGGTGAAGCCGTGAGATGTCCATACTGCAAGGAAGACAAAGATAAGGTCATAGACTCCCGTTCGAGTGACGGCGGGCGGATTATTCGCCGCCGGCGGCATTGCCTTGTATGCAAGCGACGATTTACCACCTATGAAAAAATCGGGGAAAGCGTCAAGTTGAGCGTCATTAAAAAAGATGGCACCCGGGTTCCCTATGAGCGAAGTAAAGTAATCTCAGGCCTGCAGAAGGCCTGCTATAAACGTCCGGTTTCGGCTGAGAAGATTCAGGAAATTGCCGACATTATCGAGGAAGATATCTTCCGCAATTTTGACAAGGAAGTATCGTCGCGGTTTATAGGCGAATGTGCGATGCGTCATTTACGATCGGTCGATAAGGTTGCTTATATTCGTTTTGCCAGTGTGTATCGTGATTTTACCGACGCCGGTGCCCTGATTGACGAAGTCCGTCAGGCGATCCTTGAGCCCGACATCCCCGAACAGCCGAGTTTATTCAGCGGTGCCCCTGAAGAATGATGGTATCAAGCAGGTTTGATTGTGCAGGTCAGACCCGACGGCAAGGCAACGGCTCTGAACCATGCGGCAGCCACAACGGATACGACGGTTCAGGATGCGGATGCCCGCCCGAATTCACGGAGGATTATCTATGAAAATCGAAGTGCTCAAAGCCGATGGCACGGTCGAGCCATACCTGCATACGAAGGTGCTGGGGACCTTCCATAATGTCCTGTCGGCAGTGCAGGAGCACGACCTGACCATTGCCGAGCAGATGGCTGAGGCGATTACGTTCTATCTGTATCGTACCGAACATCCCGCAACCATTTCCTCTGACCAGATCCATCTGATGATTCAATCGGTTCTGGCCTCCACGGGATTTGCCCATGCTGCAGAAGCGTTGAATGAACATCGCCTCCAGCGGAAACTCCAGCGGAAACGGATTCAGGTGGTCAAGATGATTCCGGATTTCGGTGACGATGAACCGCAGTCTTCGCCGTGGAATAAATCACACATCGTCAGAGACCTGATGGCGAACAAAGGTATGGACCGTCTGACAGCCCGGGCCATTGCCGGGTCGGTGGAAGACAAGATTTTGAAAATGGGCGTGCTTCGCGTTCGCAGCAGCCTGGTGCGGGAACTTGTGATTGAAGATACCGATGCGATTCTGCGTGCGGAAAAACAATTACAGACGGTGTTGTAACGTTCGCAGCAGAAGAGGTTTACTGCCATACGAAGCAGGCGTTATTTAAGAGGGAAATACGCCCCCAGCCCGACCATCAGCATCCGAACGCCAATGGCAGCCAGAAAGACCAGCATCACTTTGGATACCGCGGTAATAACCAGCCTGCCAACCAGTTGGTTAATTTGCTCGACATAATACATGATTCCGCGAAACAGAATCAGCACCACAGCCACCGCAATCATCGCCGCCAGCGGGCCCTGCTGCGGATTTTTCCAGATCATCAACGTGGTCACAATGGCTCCGGGTCCGGCCAGCAGGGGGCAGCCCAGCGGCACACACCCCACTTCATCGGCGGACAGGGTTTCATCCGCGGTCTTGGGGCGCCGCTGAGAACCGAAAACCAGGTCATCAATCGCCATAATCACCAGCAAAACACCACCAGCGATTTGCAAATCTGCTATCTGTATCCCGAATATCCGATGCAAAACAACATCGCCGGTAAAGGAAAACAGCAGCAGAATGCCCATCGCAACGGCAACCGAAATCGTATAGGCCCGCTGACGTTTTTCCTGCGGAACTCCGCTGGTAACACTCAAAAAAACGGGGATATTCCCAATCGGGTCCACAATCACACACAGTGCGATAATCGCTTCCAGCAAATGTATCAGATCCATAGATGATATTGTCCTACAAACCGCCTGGGAAGCCTAATCTGTTTTATTTACAGGTTCGGCGGAGACCGCAGGCTCAACAGGCTGCTCAGAGGCAGCCACATCAGCGGGTTTGAACCTTGCCAGTCTGGACGATAGCTCGTCAAGCTTTTTTTCGATGCGATCCAGCCGAACCAGAATATCACGGTGATTGGCCGTCATGCCGTTTAACTGATTCTGCACCAGCGAAAGATATTGATCGCTGAGTCGCTCGTAGGCCTCAATTATCCGCTGGGTGTCAGTTTTGACGGCCGGCACGGTCACTTCATATTCACGCGTGGTGGTACGTTCGGCAATTGTGGATGTGATAAATATAAAAACAACCAGCAGGGCACTGATTCCCGCAATTATCAGACGATGTTTCCGGCTTTTCATAGCTCAATTCCTCACAAAAGCATCTATTTTGACATTGATTCCTTAGTATATCGGCTGAAAAACCGATCCACCACCAGAAATTATCCACGGTTGAAAACAATGTCATTGTGTGGTACAAACAGGCACAGGAGTACGACAACATGGCCATACGATTTATCCTGGGTACAAGCGGTTCCGGCAAGACACGGTGGTGCATTGATGCCATCGCAGAGGCCCTGCGTCAACCCGACGACCGGCCGCTGGTGTTTCTGGTACCCGAACAGGCGACGTTTCAGGTGGAACGGGCCATTTTGTCCTGTCGGGGGATCGCCGGATACAATCGGCTTCATGTCCTGTCATTTAATCGACTGCAATTCTGGCTGTGCAAAACCGAAACATCCCAGGAACTATCGACGCTGGGCCGACAGATGCTGGTGCGACAAGCCCTGTCGATGTGCTCAGGGCGACTGACGCTGCTTGGCGACAGTGCCGCCTCAGCGGGCATGGCAGCCGCCACAGCAGAGCTGATCGGCCGACTGCATGAAGACAATTGCGACCCGGATTATCTGGCCGATGTTGCCCGACGGATCCTGGACAAAGACCCCGCCAGCCTGAGCGGTCGAAAGTTCGCGGATATTGCCACGGTGTTCAAAACCTATATCGAGCTGCTAAGCCGGCCGGAGTGTGATTTCATCAACCCCGATGCCGTGTTGACTCAGGCCCGGCTGCAGGTGAAGGACTCGCCGTTTTTAAACCATGCCCGGCTGTGGGTCGATGGCTTTTCCGGTTTTACCCTGCAGCAGCGGGATGTGCTGTTTGAGATGTTGTCGGTTTGTTCGGAGGCCTCCATTGCATTGTGTCTGGACCCGCAGGCATTGGATTTGAATGCAACCGATGCCACACAGCTGGATCCCTCCTCTCTGTTTGCTCCAACGGAGCGGACCTATGTGGATTTGATGGCGATTCTCCGTCATCAGAAGATGCCGATGGACGAGCCGATAATCCTGAGCCAGCATCCGCGATTTCACTCAGCTGCGGCACTGGCCCAGATTGAACACCATTTTTTTGCCGCCGGTACCCCACGGCCTGTCAGCAGCAGGGGGGCGGTCACCCTTCGCGGCTGTAACGATGCACGGGGGGAGGCATTCTTTGTGGCCGGTACCATTCGGCGGCTGGTGCGGGAAGGCCGGTATCGCTATCGTGATCTGGCCGTAATTGTCCCGCAGATGGATTTATATGCCCCTTATCTGACGGCGGCATTTGAGCACTATCACATTCCGTTTTTCCTGGATCGTCCTCAGACACTGCATTATCACCCGCTGATCGAATTACTGACGGCGGCCCTGACGGCCATTCAGGATGATTTTGCCCTGCCGCGAATGACCGCACTGTTGAAGGTTGAATTGAACGGTCTGGATTTCCGCGATGCCGACTTGCTGGATAATGTCTGTCGGGCGTTCGGGATTGGTCCTGCAGACTGGCGGTCTGAACAGCCCTGGCAATTCGGTGACACTGTCGGCCTGGATGAGACCGAGCGGATTCACAGAATCCGAAAACAATTTTTCGACCCGCTGAGCCGCTTGTCCCAGCAGTTGGCCGGCACGATTTCGGCATCCCAATGCTGTCAGGCAATATATCATTATCTCGAATTACTACACGTCCGCCAATGGCTGACCCGTCAGACCCAGAATGACCCGCAGGACACCGCCGCCCATCGTCGCGTGTGGAAAAAACTCAGCGAGGTATTCGACGAACTGCAGCGTATTTTTGCAGGACTGGTTTTGCCAACACAAGAATGGCTGGCTATCCTGCTGGACGCTTTGGGCACGCTGACGCTCAAACAGATTCCCGCTACTGTGGATCAGGTCCTCATCGGTTCTATCGAGCGGAGTCGTCATCCCGATATCAAAGTGGCGTTTCTGATTGGCGCTACCAGCAAACTGTTTCCGATGCCGCTTGCCGGCGATGCCATGGTGACCGAGCAGGATGCCAAAGCTGCCGCCAGAGAAGACCTGCATTTGACCCAGCGAACCGAACAGGCCCTCGAGGCTCGGCATTACCTGGCCTATATTGCCCTGACTCGAGCCTCGGATCAGTTGTATATCACCTACCCGCTGCTGGATGAAGATGCCTCACCCAATACACCCTGGCCGGGACTGCAAAAGCTTTGTTCGCTGTTTACGGATGTGCAGATACAATACGGCGATGCGTCCGAGTCATCCGCACTGTGGATGGAATCGCCTGCCGCACTGACCCAGTGGCTATGCAGTACTCTGGGTGCCGACAGCAGTCAGGATGAGGCTGCCCGGGAACAATGCCGTGATGTGCTTTCGCTGTGTGCTTGCACCGATCAGCCGACTCTGCGAAATATTGCTGCCCAGGTGGAATACGCTGTGGCATTTCGCAATATCGCAACACTCGATCCGGCCATCGCAAAGACTTTGTTTACCTGGCCGATGACCGCATCGGAAACACGGCTGACAACGTTTGCGGCCTGTCCCTATCAGCATTTTGCGCGATATGTCCTGGATCTCAAAAAGCGTGATCTGCTGCGGCTGGAGCCGGTGGATATCGGCGATTTTTATCACGACATCTTGCGGCAGTTGTTTTCGAATCTGCATGCCGACGGATTGGATTGGACAACCGTTGCAGTTGAGGACCTGCTGAGTCGGTGCCGTCGTATCGCGACGGAGCTGTTATCCAACGATGTCAAGCTGTCTGCCTTTGTGCGCCAGAGCCGCCACAATGCCTACATCATGCATCAGGCGGTTCAACGGCTCTGTTATGTCCTGCCGGCGATGGCAGCGATGAGTGCGGCAGGGCAATTCCGGCAGTGTCTGGCCGAGCAGACCTTCGGCAAAGACAGTCCGGTTGCCATTGTCGTTGGGCCGGGCCGGATGCTCCATCTGTATGGACGCATCGACCGGGTGGACTGGGCCCGGATCAAAGGGGTCCCGACAGGCATTGTTTTTGATTATAAAACCACCCAACACCGGATGAAATGGAACGAATTTGCTCACGGCCTTGATTTGCAGCTGGCCGTCTATCTTCTGGCTTTGCGTCATCTGACTGTAAACGGCCAGCCCATCGCGAAAGCGGCAGGGGCCTTTTACCTGCCGATTGAAACCAAATATCTGCCCGCGAAATTTGAGCCGGCCGAAGATTCATCAGAAACGCCGGGACTCAAGGCGCGCGGGCTTTTCGATGCCGCGTTCGCCTTTGATCTGGATTCGGCAGCCGGCACAGGGAGCCGCCACAGCCGCTATTTCGGATTTTCACTCAAAGAAGGTCAGCCCCTGGGCGATTATGATCGCAGCGATGCGGTTGCCTCCGACGCCTATTCGGCAGTGCTGGCCTTTGCCGAACAGACTATGGCACGGCTGGCAGCAGACATCGCCTCCGGCGACATTCGTGCCTTTCCTTATCGCCTTGGCACCCAAAGTCCCTGCTCGCATTGCGATTATCGATGCGTATGCAAATTCGACTGGCTGCTCAACGACTATCACATTCTGCCGTCTATCCGCAAGATCGAATTACTCAACACGCTGAGCAAAGGAGCTTCCCAATGACCGCGCCGCAATGGACCTCTCCGCAAAAACGGGCCATTGAGACCATTGGCCGCGATGTCCTGGTTACGGCTTCGGCAGGCACAGGCAAGACTGCCGTCCTCAGCCAGCGATGTGTCGAGCGGATTTGCGATCCGAGGCATCCGGTGGATGCCGACCGGCTGCTGGTGCTGACATTCACGGAAGCTGCTGCCGAAGAAATGAAAACCCGCATTGCCGAAAAATTGTCCGCCGTATGTGAGAACGAAGGCTCCGGCCGCTTGCGTCGTCAGCTTGTCCTGCTGGATGCGGCTTATATTGGTACCATTCATGGCTTCTGCAAACGCATCCTTACCGAATTTTTCTATCTGTCGGGCCTGGACCCGCAATTCGGCATCCTCGACCCGGACCAGCGCGACATCATCCGAGCCGAGTCCATGAATGAAGCCCTTGAACAGGCCTGGAACGATGAATCGCTGGCCGTGCAATTACAGGCACTGTTTGATGGCCGTAATCTGCGAAACGCCAATACCTCCCTGCCGGCGTCGCTGTTGGAGGTGGCCAATGATCTGGACAGCCTGCCCAGTCGGGAGGCGTTTTATCAATCCGCCCTGAAGGCCGTCAGTGATGACCCGGCCAGTCGGCAGGCCCTGGATCAGATGATATGCGAGGGACTGAGTCGTCATCTGCAAACCGCCCTCGACCGACTGCACGAGGCCCGGCGACGCGACCAGCTGCTTACCGGCGGACAATATCTGTCCGACTATATCGATTTTATACTGAGCCAGCTCCAGCCCTGCCTGATGGATTTAAACCACGGCAAGCTCGCCTCTGCCGCCGCAGCTCTGTGCCAGGTGGACTATGGACGCATGCCTTCCCTGAGTAAAAAACTCGACGTGGATAAAGCCGCCGCAGAAAAAATCAAACAGGAAGTCACCCAGGGCCGTGATGCTCTCAAAAAACTCAAAGACCTTGTGTTCGTCCATCCGGACTACATCGCCGCCATCGCCCCCCAGGTTCGAACTCAGACCCAAGCCTGCATCGCCCTGCTGCGATTATTCGATGAGCGATACCTTCGCCGCAAGCAGACTCTGAACGTGCTGGATTTCGCTGACCTTGAACACCAGATGCTGGCGCTGCTGGAAACCCGTCCGGGGGTAGGCGAAATTCTCCGCGACCGTTTTGAATATGTCTTTATTGATGAATATCAGGATATCAACCGTGTGCAGCGTGAAATCCTCCGGCATGTCAGCCGTCCCGGCAATCTGTTTGTCGTCGGCGATGTCAAGCAGAGTATTTATGCCTTTCGCCAGAGCCGTCCGGAGATATTTTTAGAGCAGCTGGCTGCTGCCGCGGATGATCCCGCCGCCGTGGATACACCGCTGCGGGTGGATATGAATCACAATTTCCGTTCCCGTCAGGAAGTGCTGACCTTTGCCAATCGCGTCTTTGGCCGCATTATGACCCAGGCCGTCGCCGGGCTGGATTATGACAAACGTTCGGAATTAATCGCCGGGCTGAACTATCCTCCGCTGGAAGAAGCATCCGCCAATCGGGTCGTCGAGCTGCATCTGCTGGATGAAGATAATCCCGAAGACAAAAAAAAGCAGGACGAGGACGCCGGCGAACAGGCAGAATCCGATGAAAGCCAGGACACGATTGACACGGTCACCGCCGTCCAGCGGCAGGCCGCGATGATTGCCCGCCGCATCCGTCAGATAGTCGGTGCCGATACCGGCCGGCCGGAGTTTCAGGTGTATGATAAATCCACCGGCACGATGCGTGATGTCCGCTACAGCGACATCGTTATTCTCATGCGGGCCTTGTCGCATCGGGCTTCAGAATATGTTGAACTGCTGCGGCTGGCCGGCATTCCTGTCAGCTCGCAAACTCAGTGCGGCTATTTCGCCGCGACCGAAGTTGCCGACTGTATTGCCCTGTTCAAAACGCTCGACAATCCCCTGCAGGATATCGAACTGGCTGCAGTGCTGCGCAGTGCTCTGTTCCGTTTTACCGATTCGGAACTGGCAGCCATGCGATTGTTTGCCAATCAGAAAAAACACCATAATGCCTGTTTTTATGATGTCGTAACAGGCTATTCACAAGATGGTCCCGATATTCCCCTGCGTCAAAAAGCCGCTGCGGCCCTCAGCACGCTCGAGTCCTGGCGACAGCAATCACGGCGAAAGCCGCTGTCGGAATTGCTCTGGCGAATTTATGAATCGACATCTCTGTTAGCCTTTGTGTCGGCCTTGCCCAATGGCCGGCAGCGTCGGGCCAACCTTCTCAAGCTCCACGACCGCGCCATTCAGTATGAATCCTTTGCCGACCCGGGCCAGAGCCGCAGTGTCTCGGGCTTTGCGGCCTTTCTCGAGAAATTGCTCGAGCAGGAAACCGACTGGGCCCCGGCTCAGCCCGACAATTTCGCTGAAAATGCCGTACGGATCATGAGTGTCCACAAAAGCAAAGGCCTGGAGTTTCCCGTCGTCATTCTGGCCGAACTAAACTGGCGTATGCGAAAGCAGGATTCCGGCGGACCATGCCTGGTCAATGCGACCATGCTCGGACTGGAATTGGTTGATCCGCAGCGAGGCTTGCGGATAACCACCCCGATCCATCAGCTTATTGGGATGGAAAAACGGCGCGCCGGTCTTGCCGAAGAAATGCGTATTCTCTATGTGGCTATGACCCGCGCACGCGACCGACTGATCCTGACGGCCTCCACCCAATTGTCCCGCTGTCGGGATCGCATCGAGCGCTGCCGTGAATTCCAGACACTGCCCGAATGGGAACTGCTCGACGCCACCTGCCACCTGGACTGGCTGCTGACGGCGCTGGCCCAGTCCCAGGCACTCCACTCTGTATGTTCTGCAGGGCAATCCACCTGTGCCCTCGATGAACTGTTCTCCGTTTGCAGCCATGACAAGACTCAATTAAACCAGCTCAGCGACACCATCCGCCGGCAAAAGCAGCTCCGCTGCCGCAGTGTCACGCCTGTTTCCAGTCAATGCTCCAATCCCCAGAATCGTCAGTTTTTTGAACAAATCGTCAACCTGCTGAACTGGCAGTATCCGGAGGATGCACTCACCCGCCTGCCCGGCAAATTCTCCGTTACAGGCCTGACTCATCGCGATGATGAGTTTTTACGTCCGCAATTAGACGATCTTTTTGCATCTCCTCAGCCCCGCAGTACCGCCGGCAACCCACGAGCTGAAGCATTGGCACGCGGCCATGCAACGCACCTGGTCTTTGAGCATCTTCCGCTAACCTCGATACCGGATCGGGCCATCGTCCTGCAAACCATAGAAAAACTGGTCAACTCCGGACGGCTGACATTGGCCCAGTCTCAATCCATCGATATCGAGACCATCCTCTCCTTCTTCCAGACCCCGGCCGGAGACCTGGTAATTCGAAATACAGAAAGAGTATATCGGGAATGGCCTTTTACCATAGCCCTGCCGGTATCGGAATTGGGTCTTTCCTGCCCCGATGATTTTGTCGTAGTCCAGGGCGTAATTGATTTGTTGATTCCCACAGACCATGGACTGGTCCTGGTGGATTACAAGACCGATAAAATCGTCGATGATGCAATTGAAATCCGAGCAAATCGCTATCAATCCCAGCTTGCCCTCTATGCCCGTGCCGCTCAAACCATTTTAAAAATCCCCGCATCCGCCGGCTATTTATACTTTTTGCATCCGCGAATTCTCCGGCCGGTCGATATTGCGCATCTGGATTTACATTCTGCATTATTATCAGACAAAGCCTCGTAACGACCCTCTTTTTGCATCTTTGCACAGCGTTTTTTTCGCAGGTCGAATACCTTTTTTTTAGAATGACAACCTCTTTTCCTAAAAGGTCTTACATTCCATTGGCCAGAATCGCCTTGAATCAAAACTCACGATGGTTTATAATGACCTTTGTGATGAATGACATGGCTTCGGCTATGGGGGGTGCGAAACAAACAATGTTAATTGAGGGGATTACCATGAGTCGCTTCTACAATACAATTTGGCTGCCTTTTGTTGAACCGAAAAAACGAATTTTCCTGCTTGCTCTTGCTGCGTACATTGCTTTGTGTTAGTTGTGTGACTCCTAAGACACCTTGTTCGTGGAGAACAAAACGAAGGCCGACTCAACCTCGGCCTTTTTTATTGCGCACTTTGATTGCTTGACATCCCTACCTTTTGGCTTTACCCTGTAATCAGAATTCGACCCGATTTTGACCCCATTAGAAGGGATGTGATATGATTATTGTGACAGGCGGAGCAGGTTTTATTGGCTCGGCACTTGTGGCGGAACTGAACGCTCGCGGAGTGGATGATATCCTCATCGTGGACCTGCTGGGCACCTCAGACAAGTGGAAAAATCTCCGAAAACTCCGGTTTTTGGACTATATGGAGGCTGACGATTTTGCCCAGTCCCTTGATTCCGATCAGATCGAATGGGACATCGAAGCCATCCTGCATATGGGAGCCTGCTCCGACACCACCGAAACCGATGCGGCCTATCTGCTTCGCAACAATTACGAATACAGCAAAATGCTGGCCCAGTGGGCCTCTCAGAAAGAAATTCGTTTTGTATATGCCTCCAGCGCCGCCACTTACGGCGACGGAACAATGGGGTTTTCCGACTCTGAACCGATCGATCGGCTGATTCCCCTGAATATGTATGGCTATAGCAAGCAGCTTTTCGACCTTTGGGCCCAGAAGACCGGCCTGGCCGACCAGATTGCCGGCCTGAAATATTTCAATGTCTTCGGCCCTAATGAATATCACAAGGGCCAGATGCGCAGTTTCGTTGTCAAGGCTTTTGAGCAAATCAACGCCGAAGGCAAAGTCCGTCTGTTCAAGTCCCACCGTCCTGACTATGCCGATGGCATGCAGCTCCGGGACTTCATCTACATCAAGGATGCCGTCGAAATGACCCTGTTTTTCCTCGAAAACCCGGAAATCAACGGCCTGTTCAACATCGGCACCGGCAAGGCTCGCTCCTGGCTGGACCTGGCCAACGCCGTCTTTGCTGCCATGGACAAAAAGCCCAACATCGAATTCATCCCGATGCCCGAGACCCTTCGCGACAAATACCAGTATTTCACCCAGGCCGACATCACCAAAATCCGCTCAGCCGGCTATCATACCAACACCATCGAACTGGAAGACGCTGTCGCCGACTTTGTCCGAAATTATCTGATGAAAGGCGAATACCTGGGCGGCGAATAAACACAGAATCGCATGGATTATCCCCTGAAGGAGTATATGAATGCCAAATTCAAACGTCGATATACAGCTCGGGATCATCTGGTACCTGATATTTATTTTCTCGACAGCGGCACACGAGGCGGCCCATGCCTTTACCGCCTACCAGTTCGGCGACCGGACCGCATGGCTGGGCGGCCAGGTCACGCTCAACCCCGTCCCGCACATGAAGCGCGAGCCGTTCGGCATGGTCATTGTGCCGCTGTTATCCTACGCCCTGGGCGGCTGGATGATCGGCTGGGCCAGCGCCCCCTACGACCCCTACTGGGCACAGCGGCATCCCAAACAGGCTGCCCTGATGGGACTGTCCGGGCCGGCTGCCAATCTTATCCTGATGCTTATTGCAGCGGCACTGATTCGCATCGGTCTGGCCACAGGCTTTTTTCAGATACCCGAAACCCTCCGCTTCACCCAGATGGTTATGGGGGGCAGTGATGGGTTATTACAGGGTCTTGCCGTCGGTGTCAGCATTCTGTTTACCCTCAATCTGCTGCTGATGGTATTCAATCTCATCCCGCTTCCGCCGCTGGACGGCACTTCCCTCATGGAACTGATTCTGTCCGGAGAGGCCCTGGCAAAATACCGCGAACTCATTTATCACCCGGGCCTGCGGACCTTCGGCATCCTGATTGCCTGGTCTGTGATGAAATGGCTCTTTCCGCCTATCCATCTTGCCGCCATCAACCTGCTTTACCTGGGTACCGGCGTGTACTGGGGTTGAGTCGCCCCGATTCTGACGAGACTGAGTTTTCACAGTCATTCTTTTTCCGTCAAGTTTCTGGAACCGCTGCCGCATCCGATACAACCGCATCACCCCGCTTAATTAAGCCTCCTCTTGACTTTGGGAACGGTTTATGCGATACTGGTACCGCTAATTTTCCCTAAATCCAGGCCGGGAGCGTGTCCCGTCCACTGATTTGGGCCTCTTATGACAAGGTGTTCGATGAAGGCATCGGAAATGAAAAAAGGGCAGACCATCAAGGTCGATAATACCCTTTATTCGATTGTAGATTACCAGCATGTTAAACTCGGCAAAGGCGGCGCGGTTTATCAAACCAAGCTCAAAAGTCTTGCCGATGGCTCTATCCGCGATATCCGCATCCGCGCTGAAGAAGTGCTCGAAGATGCATATCTGGACAAACGCAATTTTGAATATCTGTATTCGTCCGGCTCAGAACACATCCTGATGGATCTGGAGACTTACGACCAGATTTCTCTGGATGATGATGCCTTCGGGGAAGGTCCCAAGTACCTCAAGCCCAACACCCAGCTGCAGGTCAGCATGTATCAGAACAAGCCGGTCCAGATTTCTCTGCCGACGACAGTGGACCTGAAGGTGGTCGATACCGCCCCCGAAATCAAGGGCGCCACTGCCACCAATCAGTATAAGCCGGCCACCCTTGAAACCGGCCTGGAGATTTCTGTTCCACCGTTCATCAAAGTGGGTGAGATGGTCCGAGTGGATACCCGCACCGGCGAATATGTTACCCGCGTCAAAGAGTAATCGATCTTCACATGACCTCTGGCCGCCGTGCCAGCCAATGACACAGATTTGAGGGGGCGCAGGGATGCGCCCCTTTTTCTTGCGCCTGCAGCCCGTTGCCCCTGTACGGTACTATCCCGAACCCGTTAAATTCTGCCGCCAATACCCTGTTTCTATATCCTGATATCCGGCTATCCTTATATGCGTGTTTGGAATACCGGACTTCGTGCCTGGGATTTATCGTTTATCTGCCGCCTCATAGACCTTCTTGAGCGTCGGCCTCAGCAAATCCGCCCACTTGCTATTGCCCTGACTGGTCAGATGAATCTGATCGTCCAGAAACAGGCTCGGCTCCGGCGTCCCATCGGCCCCCAGCATGCCGGTGGTCATATCCACATAGTGCAAAGACTCCAGCGTCTGGGCCATCTCCCGAACAGCGGCATTGACGCGATCGGCCTCGGGATGATGCGGCCACCACGCCGGCCCCAGTCGAATCGACAAATAAATCACCGGCGTCTCGGGCAGGGCGGCATGAACCTTCGCCAGAAACTGCTTGAAATCACTGACGACCTGCTCCGGCGTCTTGCCGCCTCCGACGATATCATTTACTCCGCAGTAAAATACGATCACCCTGGGCTTATACGGCAGCACAATCCGCTCGACATACTGATTGACATCCGATGTCTGCGCCCCGCCAAACCCCCGATTGATCACCGGATACTCTGCAAACAGTTTGGCCGTTTCCCACATCCGGATACTCGAGCTGCCCACAAACAGCACGGCATCCTTCGGGAATGAATTCTTCGCATCCCATTGCTCAAAAGCCTTGATGTCGTTTTCCCACTTGCTGGCCTGGGGCTTGTCCGCCTCCTGGCCGATCATGTACGACGCTAATAGGCCAACCAGTACGATTCCGAGTGCACCAATCCTGCGTCCATTTCTGTGTATCATGTGTTTCTCCTGAAATAAGGTTATCAGCCTGCCGATATTACCCGTGGCGTCCCCATCTGGCAACCTTAAATCAGGGGTCCGGAACAAACTGATTTCGCGGACAGTCCGGCTGTCCTGAATCCGGGTCTTCGGGATTCAGAGCACGATTCTTTGATCCGATTCAAGTTCTCGCCGTGTTCGGGCTTGCGGAAGACAAACAGATGTTCGTGCATAATCAGATAGAAGCCGGCCTTTTTGGCCTTGCCCACCCAGCGGCTGGTCGCGGAGCAATTGTGCTGGACCTTGATAATATCTTCCTTGAGCACAAAGCCCGCCGACAGGAACACCTCCATCACCCGGTAGGCCAGCGGGACAAAATGCCGTCCCCGCCGGGTATCGCCTATCAGCACGGCACAATAGCGTCCGGCCTTCAGCGTCCGGTACCACTGGGCCGCCGCCCGGGCCATCTCGCCGCAGAATTTCGACACCGACGATATTGCCGACAAATCGCCCGCGATGCCGTCACTGTAGCGGATGATATTCAGATACGGCGGATGGGTCAGGATCAAATCCACGCTCCCATCGGCCAGAAACGACAAATCCCGCGCATCGGCACAGACGATTTTGTCTTGCCCCGGGGCCGCCGTCCGTCGCCCGTCTTTTTTTCCCGTCTTGTATCCCTGTATCCGTGTATCCTTATATTCTTCTTTAGAATTCGACTTCTTAAGTTCCTGAATTCTTGGGTTCATGAGTTCTTCGATTTCAAATGCTGTCGCCTCCTCGCACAGCTTCACCGCCGCCGGATTAATATCGGCTCCGATAAACCGCCGGCCCAGCAGCTTGGCCTCTATCAGCGTCGTGCCCCCGCCGGCCATCGGGTCCAGTACCACCTCCCCCGGCTCCGAATACATCTCGATGATATTCCGCGCCAACTGCGGCGCAAAATTCCCACGGTACTTGTTATTATGCGTCGCCCACGCCCCACGCACCGGAAACGACCAGACTGTCGTAAATTCCGGATTGAATTCTAAATTGGTTGAATCATTATTACTCATTTTTATTATAAATTTGGGAATACCACTTTTGTAAGAAAAGGAACCCTCGCATAGAATGCCCTTGATATGCTACCATGACCAGGCCCTTTAGTTCTTGGTTGGATATATACCCCCATCCTCCCAGTGAGTGCTGAAAATCCTCTTGTTATAATGGTATTGCGAACAGATTCGTAATCTTCTCTTACTTGGTTGTATATTGCAGGATTATCCAAGTTGAACGCTGTTACAGTATATAGCTTTGACTCCTCTTCTTCTTTACTGGTCCAAATCCGTGCAGCAATAACAGCCTTTTGGAGCTTCGCGAGTAGATGGCTGTTTTCAAAAGGTGTGTTTTTAACATATTCAGCATCTATCATTGTTATGGCCATTGTTTCTTTTATTTTTAACGTACCATTACTTAGGTACTTTAGTGGGATAACCTTGAGTTCCCATGATCCGAAATTTGGTGATTGGGCTGAATTAAGAGGCAGACCAAGATACCTTTCGATGACATGACCGGCCCAACCTTTGTTTTTTTTGCCATCTCTAAAAACTGTGACCCCAAATTTAGTTGCTAGTTTTCGTAAATCCTGTCCAATAATCTGTTGTAATTTCTGTATAGCAACAGTTCTCTCCATGATAAGTCCTTCAATAGTTTGTAATTATCAACTCACTAATATGTCCCCGTTTATCACCTTTGCAATTAATTGCCCGGCTTGCCTTGACTCTATCGATACAGAACCCTTTTGATTCTGGAAAATGGTTTTCAAAAAAATTGTCTTCCGGGTCCTCATTTTTGGGATCGGAATTGCTCAAAAGAAACTTTGTCTTGTTAGCAGTAAGCCATTTACACAAATCAGCAAGACGCTCTTGATCTTTATCAGAAAAACTATCTTTGGCGTAAGATGTAAAACTTGCGGTCTTGGAAATAGGCCTGTAAGGGGGATCAAAATATACAAAAGAACGTTTATTTGCGTATTCCTTACACAAAGAAAAATCGCCGCAGATAATATCTGCATTCTGCAGGATTTCTGACACCCGCCTTAAATTATGTTCTGAGCAGATCGCAGGTTTTGAATATTTTCCAAAAGGTACGTTGAAGTCCCCTTTTCTATTCACACGATAAAGACCATTAAAACAGGTTCGGTTCAGAAAAATGAGCTTTGCTGATCGTTTCGGCGTCAAATCTTCTTTTTCGTGGTTAAACTCTCTTCGTACCTTAAGAAATAAGTCATTCCTCTTTTCGGTTTCGATGGAATAGTATTGATCTTCCAGATATTTCAACTCATCAATTAATAACTCAACATTGCATTTTATGTGATTGTAACAAGAAACAAGGTCTTGATTGATATCCATTAAGACACATTTTTCTAAGGCCTCATATTTTTGAGCTATATGAAAAAACACCGCCCCACCACCGATAAAAGGCTCGATGTAAGTCTTGATTTTGCCGCTTTTCAAATCGTGTGGTAACCGTTGATCGATATCGTCGATCAATTGCCCTTTACCACCGGCCCATTTCAGAAAAGGTTTGGCTTGTTTAATTCCAGACAAAACAGTCGTCATAGTAAATCCTTGATACCGACACCGAGAGCTTTAGAGATTTTTTCCAGAGTCCTTAGGGTTAAATTTGTTTGCCCTCTTTCGACCAGCCCGATATAAGTCCTATGCAAATCAGCTTTGTCCGCTAATTCTTCTTGACTTAGGCCTTTTTTTTCACGGCACTTACGAATATTGAGACCAGTTTTAACACAAATCTCTTCCATGCTTGTTTCTCCGATTTTTCTGATGTGATCCTATTGAATGTTGTATAAAGATCGACAGCATATATAGTGCATTTTGGGGAAATTAAATAAATGCTCTGCTGTACATCGGTAGCCAAGAATCGACCCAAAAAAGACTTGCTTTCATCGGAAATGAGATAACACTATGCATGGGTTTTCAACTGTTGACCGGTAAATGACTCCTGGCAACTTTCGGAAAGCCTTAATTTCATAAAAAATCCCCATTTCCCCAGATTGGAGCTCAAGCCTCCGTGCTTGAAGGTCAATCCGCATCCGCCCCGGCGGATTCCATCTTTTTGCCCTTTGCCTTATTGTGTAATCTGTGTAATGTGTGGTTAGAGGTATCCAGACCGTTGAAAACCGCCGGAATTGTGGTACGCTATCCCATTTGAATATGAGGTTTGCCCAACGGGTATGATTATTCCGCGGCGGCCAAAGGCCGCGTGTGAGGTGCTTATTGACAGGGTTCAGTTGCCCTCCATAGCCGCGTGATAATCTGCCGCTGGAAGCCGGCGGCTGATAGCTCTTTAGCCGCGACGAGCTGGAACAATATCAAGTAGGATCAGTATAACCAATGCGAGTAAAACCCAGAACCGACGAAATACAGATGAAGCCCATGGACTTCCCGGATTGTACCAAGATTCAGTCCCATACGATTGAGGTTGTGCCGCGCTATGCCGAGACGGACCAGTCCGGCGTGATTCACCACACCGTGTATCCGGTATGGTTTGAGATGGCCCGGACGGAGCTGCTGCGGGTCAACGGCCTGGCCTACAGCGACCTCGAAAAGGCGGGGGTCTATTTTGTTGTGGCCGAACTGACCTGCAAATACAAACGTCCGGCCTTTTATGATGAGACGCTGGAGCTGACCGCCACGTGCACCAAAATCACAAGTGCCCGTGTGGAACATACTTACGTCTTAAAACGCAAATCCACCGGCGTTATTCTGGTCGAAGGCACCACCATCCTGGCCTGCGTCGATGCCGACGGCAAAGTCCGCCGGATGCCCGAATTCATGTACCCGGCCGAGCAATAAACCAAAATAAAAAACAAAAATCTTTAAATATCAAGCCGCCATGGTCTTATAATACGCTTTATCAGTATTGTATAAAGCATATTTTAAGCTGAGACTCGAATTGTCTTTAATTTTTCTTCATATCTGCTTGAAGTAAAACCCCCATTTTGATATACTCACCTTTGTTGAAACGATAAAGATTTCAATAACAACCGTGGGGGTTAAAAATATGAAGCAAGCACGTTCAAGATACTATCAGGCAGTGGAAGCGGGGCGGGGTCCACCGGATGACTAAAAAAGACGATAGAAACCGGCAGCACTTCTTGAAGCAATTATAAAATCATTATAAATAATAACTTACGCAATTATGGGGGACATTATGACAGTTAACACCATCAGCTTCAATATACACGTGAATCCACCGATGGCATTCAAAAGCGGAACTGATCCGCCGAAGACCCAAAAAAGACGATATCTCGTTTTTGACCGGGTCTTTTTTATTATCTATACTTTAGATGTAAGCAATAATGATGAATGACTCAACTTTTGATGGGGAAACGATTTATGGGGCCGCGACAGCACAAACATTGTATCTATTCGACAAAACCGTGTGATGACCTGACGGGCCCGGGGCCGCCGATCTTCCAAAAAAAGGAAGAGTTCAACGAGCCGCATCACAAGCTATTATTCGCTATGCTATAATTCTATATCCGAAAGTCCACGTTTCAGAGCCTGAAACGTGGACGTTTTGTTGCGCCTTTCGAATGTTTCTGTGCCATACCCAGAAAATAAGAAAGCCGATCCGCAGGGCTGCATGATCGGCTCACCTTCTTAAAACCTCAGGTCAGGTTATGAGGCGGTTATGAGTATTGTTTAAAGAGCATGACGCTTGGGAGTCCTCTTTTAATTCATTTATTTGATTAATCCTGCCAGAAATCTCTGGGCACAATCTGTTCGGGCTGATTCATTTGTCCGCCAAACCCTCGCCGCTGGCCGTTAAAATTGGGAGCAAAATTCGGACGCATCATTCTGTTTTGTCCCATGTTGGGCCGGCCATAGCCTTGCGGAGCCATCGGTGCGGCATCGATGTTGGGGCGATTGAACCGACCCTGCGGCATCATCTGGCCATAGCCCATCTGTCCGCCAGGGGCAAAGCGGGGGCCAAAGTTGGGCTGCATCGGCTGCCGGCCAAAGCGATTCTGTAACCCTTCAAACCGCATTCCCGCATTGGGCCGCTGAGCATTGGGACCAAAGCCTTCGATGCGGTCTCGCTGTCGCTGCTGACGGGGGGCCTGACAGAACGGGCAGACCTGGTTGCCTCTGCCGAATCCCTGGCCGCGAATGGCACCCCGCTGACGACCCTGAAATGGTTCCTTACGAGCCTGACGATTTTGCATCATCGGACCTTCGGCATCCGGGCGTTCCTGCGGACCACGCAGACCCTGACGGAATTGCTGACCGCGGAAGGGCGCAGCTTGCGGGCCGCGTGCATCCATATCCCGACCCTGTCCGCCAAAGGCGCGTCCCCCTCGGCCGGGAGCCTGGGGCTGTTCCGCTAAAGGAGCAGCGTTATCAAACGGTCTGTCGGGCTGGTCCTGAAGCTGCCGCTGCTGGCGAAGCTGACGCATCCGACGAAGCTGTTCGACAGGACGCGGCTGCTGGTCCTGATCCGCAGCGATGCCTTCACGCGGACCTTGTCCCTGACGCATCCGGCGACCCTGCTGGGGCTGCGCATTCAGCGATTCGCGAAAACTATTGGCTTTTTCCAGCAGCGTCCCCATCTTCTCAACATCTTCGGCTTGATAGGCTTCCTTCACATCGTTAATCCAATTATCAAACCGGGGCATTTCGGGCATTTTGCTCTTGATCGCATCAAGCCGGTCGAGCAATCGTTCCATCTTTTCACCATCGCGATTTTCATAGGCCGCGTTGAATTCATCCAGCCAGCGATTCAATTGGATTGCAGGTTCCCGCATGCCTTCCGGTGCGGCGGGGGCTTTCGGTTTGCCCCAGGTTCCTGTTTGCGGGTCGGATGCTGCCAAAACCGGTAACGCTAACATAACGAGTATTGCAGTGATGGTTATTTTCTTAAACATAGGTCTTTCCTTTCACAATCAAGGGTTACTGTTTCTACTTTTTTTCGGGGCCCTTATTCTGAAAGGATAGACGCGGCAGGGGGGAGAGTTATTGCGTGATAATTTTTTGAGGAAATACAGGATTTAAGCCATCTTGTGTCTTTTTAAAAGACAATCGCGGCATATCCCACTGATTCGGAGCTGGATTGGCGGAATTTGTCTTCCATGACCTGGGAGCTACTGGTATGAGCCAGCAGGTAGCCTTGAGTTCGTCCCATGGCTTTAGCAACGGCAATTGCTGCGGCAGCACCCGCAGGTCCACAGGCGTTTTCGTGCTCCAGCGATGATTGCAGCAGATGCTCGGCATCCATGTTTAATGCGTGGTTGATGAAGTCCATATCGTTGACCGAATGGGCCCAGTGAATGCCGTTGGGGCCGGAGCCTTTGGGAGCAAAGCCGTATCGCGGGCCGTAATGAGTCAAATCGGTTGAGGCAATACAGACGGCGTTGATACTTTTGGTTTTGAGCAGCATTCCGACCTTGCGGCCAAAGTCGCATTCATAGCCGTTCGACGCTGGCGGCATGATGGCTGCAACTAATTTGGCTTTGGGGAATAGATGCTGAATAAACGGAACCTGCACCTCGATGGAGTGTTCGTGGCGATGGGCCTGCGCGTCCGGGCGAGCACCCAGGCCAATCAGCTGCGAGGTTAAATCCGCATCAATTTCGATTTGTCCCAACGGGGTTTCCCAGGAGCCTTCGGGGAAGATGACCGGGCACAAATCATAGCATCCGTGAGCAGCACCAAATAGAATAAATGTATCCGGCTCCTGTTTTACCTGTTTGATGGCGGCAAAAACCATTGCAGCCAGCTCACCGGAAAACACCCAGCCGGCGTGAGGCACAATACCGGCGACAATGGTTTCCGGCAGGACCAGGTTCAACGGGCTGGCAGGCAGACAGTCGGCAATCTCGGCCAGACATTCCCGACGTGTCCCGGCGTAAAATTGTCCTGCTACTGCGGGTCTGCGAATCATCTGTTTATTCCTTGCAAAATTGCCGGCTGCCGCTATGATACTCAGCCGGAAAAACGGCTTTGTTAACGGATGCTATTATATCTGTTTTGGTGAGGAAAAACAATGGCAAGCAAAAAATCCCCTGTGGCGGTTTTGATGGGTTCCGACAGCGATCTGTCATCGATGCAGAATTGTGTGGACCAGCTCAAGTATTTTGGAATCGATCCGATTGTACGGATTTTGTCGGCTCACCGCACGCCAGCCCAGGCGGGCGAGTTTGCCAGAACAGCCAAAGACAATGGAATCAAGGTCATCATTGCCGCAGCAGGAATGGCAGCGCATTTGGCCGGGGCGATGGCAGCCCATACGACGCTGCCGATTATCGGCGTACCGCTGCAGGCAACCGAAGGTCCCAACGGACTTGATGCCTTGCTCAGCACCGTGCAGATGCCGCCGGGAATTCCGGTCGGGACGATGGCCATCGGAAAGGCCGGGGCAAAAAATGCGGCGATTTATGCAGTGCAGATGCTGGCATTAAGCGATAAAACACTGGCCGACAAACTCGACCAGTTCCGCGCCGACCAGACCGCCAAGGCCCTGCAAAAAGATGCCGAACTGAATCAGCGGGGATAAGTTTCCCGTTAGGAAACGGGACTCTTTCCTGACATTTTCGCTGGCCGGAAATTCACAACGGCAAACTCTGCCAACAAACCTATTGCAAACTTGCCGATGCCGTGGGGTTTATTTTTTGAGTCGCTTGAAGATGACCACGACATCTTTGGTATTGCCGTAGGCTTCACTGGTGTCCAGTGCCGCGACCAGTTCCCAGCCCTGCTGGCCGAGGTCGTTCATCATCTGATCCAGCCGGAGTTCATCGATTTTGCCGCCCAGCCAAAAGCCCGTCGCCGCCAACTTGATTGTTTTGTATTCCCAAATCATACTTCACCATGCAACGTATTGAGCATCGCCCCTGCCGATTTCAAGACTATTGCCATCCTTTTAATATTTAAGCCCTCTGCCGCTTTACTCTACTTACTATGACTGGCCAGAAGCAAGACTGTTTCCACAAATCCGCGGAAAATAGTATTGGAGCCGAAACGTCCTTTTCTATCTATTGTATTTCGTCTATAATGCCATTCTGAGTGGGTCGGGCGACCGCCGGAGTGAACGCTCCGGAGGAAAGTCCGAGCAGGACAGGGCACGGCGGCGGCTAATGACCGCCCGGGGTGACCCGCGGGACAGTGCCACAGAAAAGATACCGCCGGGGCCTTTCGGGACCTCGGTAAGGGTGAAAAGGTGCGGTAAGAGCGCACCGCGTCATCGGTAACGGTGACGGCATGGAAAACCCCGCCGCCTGCAAGACCAAGCAAGCCGGTAGCCTGGCCCGGGCAAAATCCGGCGGGTAGGTTGCGTGCCGATGGGGAGACCTGTCGGCAGAGCCGGCCGGCGACGGCCGGTCCAGTGTAATGGTCGCCATCCGCTTACCGCGGATACAGAACTCGGCTTACAGACCCACTCATTTATGAACTGTCAGCGAAATGATCGGCGGCCTCATCGGAAAGCAGGATAGACGGACGCCGATCCAGTCGAATGTCCCATAAAAACCGCAAAACCTCGGGTTTTTAGTTTCCAATAGCGGATTTTCCAGATACAATTCCAGTATGAAATATGACGTGTGTATTATTGGCGGTGGGGCGGCAGGCCTGATGGCCTCCGTGTTTGCTGCGCAGGCGGGAGCCAAAACCGCCGTCATCGAGAAAAACCCCTCCATCAGCCGCAAATTGCTCAAGACCGGACGGGGGCGATGCAATCTGACGCATACCGGAACGGTGGAGGAGTTTGTCCGCGAATACGACTTCTGCGGTCGGTTTCTCAAGCACAGTCTGTACGAGTTTTCCCCGGATGCGGTACGGCAGTTTTTCGCCCAGAAGGGACTGGCAACCAAACTCGAAAAAGACGGCTGCGTCTATCCGATCACCGACCGGGCCACCGATGTCAGCCGGATTCTGTTTGATACCGCACGACGCGCAGGAGTCACTTTCGTTCACGGGCGATGTATTGAGACGCTGGAAAAAAATTATGGCGGCGGATTTGTAATGAAAGCGGGTAATGACGTCTATGAAGCCAACGCGGTGATTATCGCCACCGGCGGGATGAGCTGGCCGTTTACCGGCTCCACCGGCGACGGCTATCGCTTCGCACAGACCTTCGGCCATACCATCATCCAACCGCGTCCCGCACTGGCGCCGGTAACAACCGTCGAGACCTGGCCGACACGTCTGCAGGGAGTGGGGGTACCAGAGGTTCGGGTCAGCACGATCATTGACGATAAAAAAATTCAGACGATCGGACCGTTGATGTTTACCGATGACGGTATCGGCGGACCGGTGATTTTTGACTTATCGCGGTCAATTACCGACTACATTCATACCCATCCGGCACCGCTGCCGATCAAGCTGGACTTTTGCCCGTCGAAGGATTTTCAGCAATTGGAACAGTGCATCCTCGACGGTTGTGCCGCCTACCCCAAGCAGGAAATCGCTCGCGTCATTACCGACCTTTTGCCCCGGGCGCTGACTTTGTACCTGGTGGAACAGATTCAGACCGACGGCCGGCCAATCCTGGCCAGTCAGCTGCCCAAAGACGCCCGGCGCGAACTGATTCGCCTGATGAAGGAGATGCCGCTGACCATCCAGGCGATTCGCCCGCTGGCTGAGGCTACCATCACCCGCGGCGGCGTCAGCCTCGACGAAATTGAACCCACAACCATGCAGTCCAAACTCTGTCCGGGCCTGTTTTTTGCCGGCGAAGTCATCAACGCCGATGGCCCCTGCGGGGGATATAACCTCCAGATCGCCTGGTCCACAGGAGCATTAGCGGGGAAACAGGCAGGACAATGGAGTAAGAATCATATTCCATGAAAAATAAGGCATAGACTGTTTAATTCCCTATGCAAATTCAGAAATAAGGTTTTTAGAAAGGAGATTCTATGGTTTTAGTTGGTTGATACGGTATTCTGGTGTACAATTAAGCAACAAAATCTAATATTTATCCGATCTTGCGGTTCTGATCGCTTACACCAAGCAGGAGAGATTTGACGCAAATATCTTCATCCAGCTCATCCCAGTGAAGCCCAGTACCGCCTCCGCTGATAACATAATGCTGACGCTGCTGAGACGTAGCCTTCATCAAGCGGGGAAAATAAGCCAGAGGAACACCAAGGATGCGGCCATCGTTCAGCTCCACCCACATGGTGTTGTCATCGAATCGTAATGTCTTGGCCGAAGGTTCAGAAACCAAAATGCTCATTCCAATACTCCTGAATCAATTTCTTGTTGTCTTCGGCGACCCGGCACAACTCATTGAGTTCTGCCGATGTCATCCCATACGAAGAAGCCACCGACAATTCCGGCTCAAGCCAAATCTTGGCAACCGCATCGGCCTTGCGAATATGTACATGCAAAGGCTCACGAGGATAACCCTCGTTGGAATAAAAGAAAAATCGGTATCCTTTATATCGGAATATCGCTGGCATACTCTAATATCATACTATGTTTTGAGGGAATTTGTAAAGATTATTCCGGGTACACGACAGCAAAAGTCTTTTATGCAAAGTATTTGAGACTCTTGTTTTCCACAAGATCAGCCAGTATAGTAACCAAAACCTTTTATATGATTGAGTTTCCGGGACGATGTATGCAAAACAATAAAACCAAAGATTTTAACTGGCTATCCATTGCCACGGAATTAAAGGCCATCTCGCAGGCGGGCAAGGCCTTTGCCAAAGATGTCTATGAAAAGCAGCGGCATGAAAAGATTGAATGGATTGCCGCACAGATTCTCGAACGCCATACGGACCTCGACGCCGACACCATCGTCTCGATGCTGCAGAAAGACTGCGGCTACCCGACGCCGAAATCCGACTGCCGCGGCGTGATTTTCAAGGACCATAAAATACTGCTGGTCAAGGAAATCGAAGACGGCGGCTGGACGCTGCCGGGCGGCTGGTGTGATGTCGGCTCAACACCGGCGGAAAATGTCATCCGCGAGGTCTGGGAAGAATCCGGCTACAAGGTCCGCGTGCTCAAGCTGCTGGCTGTCTGGGACCGCAACAAGCAGGGCCATACGCCGTTTTATCCGTTCAACATCTACAAATTTTTCTTCCACTGCGAAATCATCGGCGGCGCTCCTGCCAGCAGCCACGAAACCAGCGAGATCGCCTTCTTCGGCGAAGATGAAATCCCGCCTCTGTCGCAGTCGCGGACGATGCCGCATCAGATCAAGCGCTTCTTCGAGCATCTCCGCAACCCCGACCTGCCGACGGATTACGACTAAGAACGCTTACAGATCAATCATCACTGTTGTCCAAAATGGACATAAAGGCCTCCTGCGGGATGTTGACCTGCCCAATGGACTTCATCCGCTTCTTGCCTTCCTTTTGCTTCTTGAGCAGTTTCATCTTGCGGGTTACGTCACCGCCATATAATTTAGCCAGCACATCTTTGCGATATGCTTTAATGGTCTCGCGGGCAATAATCTTGCCGCCGATAGCCACTTGCAGCGGAATCTCAAACTGATGTTTGGGAATCGCTTTGCGCAATTTAAGAATCATTTTGCGTCCGCGATATTCGGCATTGCTGCGATGAACAATCAGGCTCAGTGCCTCCACAGCCACCTTATTGACCAAAATATCAATCTTGACTAAATCGCCAGCTTCAAAACCGATGAATTCATAATCCATCGTCGCATAGCCATGGCTGATGCCCTTGAGCAGGTCATAAAAGTCATACACGATTTCCGCCAGAGGGGCTTTGTATTCCAGCATCACGCGGGTTGGGCCCAGATATTCAGTCTTGATCAGCTTGCATCGCCGTTCATCCGCCAGCTTCATAATCCCCCCCAGCGAATCACTGGAGGTAATAATTTCCAGCTTCACAAACGGTTCCCGGATTTCGGCAATCACCGACCGGTCGGGCAGTTCGCTGGGCGAATCGATGCGTTTTATCGTTCCGTCGGACATCAGGATTTCATAACTGACTGTCGGTGCCGTCTGAACCACATCGATATCATTTTCGCGTTCCAGGCGTTCCTGCACGATTTCCATATGCAGCAGACCCAGGAATCCGCAGCGGAACCCAAAGCCCAGCGCCTGAGAATTTTGCGGCGAGAAGGTGAAACTGGCATCATTGATCGCCAATTTCTCAAATGCGGTGCGGAGTTTGGGATAATCGGTCATGGCACCGGGATAAAAGTCTGAAAACACCATCTGCATCGGCGGTTCATAGCCGGGCAGGGGCTTTTCGGCGGGATTGCTGAAATCGGTAATGGTATCGCCCACCCGCACATCCGACAATTCACGAATATTGGCAACAACATACCCTACCTCGCCGCTGGCAAGCTGGGAAACCGGCGTCATTTGTGGACAAAACTTACCTAATTCTGTAATGGTATAGGCCCGTCCGCTGCCCATCAGCTTGATTTTCTGCTTGACGCTCAGCACTCCCGCCACGACCCGGACATAACAAATCACACCCCGGTAATCATCAGCATGGCTGTCGAAAATCAATGCTGCGGTTGGCTCGTTTGTTCGATCCGGCGGCGGCGGCAGCTTGGTCACAATCGCTTCCAGCAGAGCATCGATATTTTGCCCGGTTTTGGCGCTGATGGGGATGCATTCTGAACCATTCAGACCCAAAACATGCTCCATTTCTTCAGCAGCCACCTCCGGCTGGGCAGCCGGCAGGTCGATTTTATTAATCACCCCCAGAATTTCGCAGCCACTTTCGACCGCAAGATAAGCATTGGCAACAGTTTGCGCCTCCACGCCCTGGCTGGCATCCACAACCAGAAGCGCCCCTTCACAGGCCGTCAGAGCACGGGATACTTCATAATGAAAGTCCACATGACCAGGCGTATCGATCAGATTCAGCATATACGTCTTGCCGTGATAGGTATAATTCATCGTCACTGCAGAGGCCTTGATGGTAATACCCCGTTCCCGCTCAAGGTCCATATCATCAAGCATCTGTTCCTTGCGGTTGCGGGGATCAATGGCTCCGGTCTTTTCCAGCAAACGATCGGCCAGCGTGCTTTTGCCATGGTCAATATGGGCAACAATCGAAAAATTACGTATATGTTCTGTACTCATAAAGGGTTATCTGCTTTCTTTGAGATTTATAGAAAGGGGGATTATACCGCAAAAGGCAGGAGGATGCAACGGGGGTTCAAAATTCCTGGGCTGTCGATGACACTACCACACGGCCGCACCGGTTTTTGCCAGATCCAGAAGCCGTGAGGGGGCCTCCGGCATTGCCGTCCGTGCAGACAAATACAACGACTCAATCACCGCCATCGTATATAAATCCGTTCCCGGCGAGGGATACAGCGCATACTGTTGAGGCGACAAAATAGCCCTGGCAAAATTCGTCAGCAAATCCTGCATCCCGTGAAATTGCTCCTGGGAAAACTGAACATTATCGATAAGTTTTCCCTCGTTGTCGCTTATTGAAAATTCATCCCGAGTCAGCGTGATAAATTTGTCTTTACCGTGAATCCGCAGGTGGCGTCGGGCCGGCCCCAGCGTTCGGCTAGCAACAATCTGGGCAACCAGTGTATCGGTAAAACGCATAATTGCCATGGCATTGTCTTCGGTAATACTGAGCCGCTGCTGTCGGTCGGGAGCCTGACTAATAAGCTGGGCATACACCTGCTGCGGCAGGCCAAAACACAACACAATCTCATCCAGCAAATCATAGCTGTTCTGGATCAGCACACCGCCGCCAGCCATCTGCGGATCCAGCAGCCAGCGTTTGTGCGGGGGGATTTCGCCCTGCGGAACATGGCAAATCGCCGTGATCAGGTGCCAGTAATCCGGCTCCGAATGGGATAATTCTTCACGAAGACGCAAAACCGCCGGTTCAAAACGCCCCGGCAAGGCCACCACGAAATGCACATTTTCCTTACGGGCCAGTTGAATGAAAGACGCACATTGCTCAAACGTCAGTCCGGCAGGGGGAGTCTTGATGATATGACATTTGTTTTGAATCGCCTGGCGGATATGGTCGGCACACAGATGCAGCGGTGCCCCCACAAACAGCACATCCGCGGGATTCTGCATAATCATCCGCCGGAAATCCACATAGACCGGGCAGTTGTAACGACGTGAAAAGGACTGGCCAAGCTGGACATCCTCATCGGCGACGGCTACAACCTGGTAGTCCTCCAACGCCAATGCCAATTCCAGCATTTGCTGAATGGGCTCGGTTAAGCCCATGGCTGCCACTTTGATTTTTCCATGTTCCATAAACACCCGTTCGATACAGACCCCAGCAGCCCCGTAAGGATAAACCTTCTGTCAGCTCCAGGGCCTGCCCTGATTCTATTTCCAGATTACCAGATATCCCTCGACCCTATCACCGCGATTTCAAGGACTTGCTGAAGTGGTGGTATTATAACACCCGGCCCCCATCTGTCCAGCTAAAGTCTGCAGATAGAAATCTTCTATATAAAAACAATTTATACCGAGAATATCGTATGTTCATCGACTGCCCCCTTCCTCTCCCAGAGTCTCATAACTGACGCATCCGGCGAACGAATCTCGGTAAAGACCTATAATCATTGGCAAATTCGATGTTTTTTTGCATACATAAAGAATTTATTAAGCCGCCGTTTATTTTGACCTGATTATCGTCGAGTTATGAAGAAACAATAAAGAGAGGCTCTAAACATTGCTTTTGAGCGGCAAAGAGATGATTTTGCTCACAGGCAAGGAAGGCAAAATGAGCTTTTTTTGGATAATCAAGCGGCTTTTGCCTGACACCGCCAGAGACAAAAAGAGTCCCTGGTCCGCCAAAATGAATGATTAGCGGAACCCCTGATAATATCTGGTATTGCCGTTTGCCTTTTGTGGAGTTCGCAGATGAAACAAGGAAAAGCATTTCTCTCAGCAGGATACATGGTATTGTTCCTGGCTGTCATAGGCCAGACCCACGCGGCATCCCGAGATGTATTTGATATGACATTAGAAGAGCTGATGGACGTTCCGATCGTGTCTGCTTCCCGCTTGCCGACACAGCCGGCGTATCTATCCGCTTCGACCACTGTGATTACCGCAGAAGATATCCACTACAGCGGAGCAACCAGCATTCCTGAACTGCTGCAATTTGTCCCCGGAGTGGATGTCCGCCGTCTGGACCGTCAGCGGCAAATCGTCGGCGTGCGGGGCTTGTTTGGAACCTTTTCCGACCGGACATTAATTCTGATTGATGGCCGGCCTGTGACCAGCCCGGTGTTTGGAATCACCCATTGGGAAAATCTTCCGGTGATGATGGAAGACATCGAACGCATTGAAGTCGTTCGCGGTCCGGTGGGTGCCGCATGGGGCGCCAATGCCTTTACCGGCGCCATCAACATTATCACCAAGAAACCCGGCCAGATTCAGGGCGGGCTGACCTCGACAACCGTCAATGAATACGGCGATGTCTTTACTCATCTGCGTTACGCCGCAACCCAGGGCCGCTGGAGCTGGAAGGCCTCCGCCGGCTATGAAGGGATCGAGGATTCCGACGCGGCGGGCGCCGGCAAATATCGCTCCGATATCGCTTTATCAATCCAGTCCCTGATGGGAATCGGCAGCTATTCAGCCCGCGACTGGGGGCGATTCTGGAAATTCGATCTTGGTGCGGAATACCGTGCCGACGACCAGACCCGCTGGAGTTTTGGTGCCGCTCATACCTCCAGCCAGGAGGGCGATTATGAATTTATCGGGGTCTTCCCGCGGCGTGACATCCTGGTCGAATATACCCGCATGTTTGTCCGAATGGATCACCAGTTCGATGAAGACACCAGCGGTTCAATTCAGTGGTCCGGCAATTTCTGGCAGTCGCATCGGCGCGTGGTGACAGACCAAATTGGATATATGCAAAATGATGTTGAAGCCCAAATCACCTTCAAGCCCGCTGAAGACCACACCGCCTCGGTCGGCGGCAATTTCCGCGGGGATCGTATCAACGTCGATAATCACTCCTCGCTGGATGAGCTGAATTTCTTCCATGACGTCTATAACGAATACTGGGCGGGTCTGTTTCTGATCGACCGCTGGGCCGTCACAGAACGATTCACCCTCGAAGGACAGCTGCGTCTGGACGATTACAGCGAAATCACCACCGACTGGTCCACGCGGTTATCGGCTCTCTATGCACTCGATGACAAGCAGGATCATATCGTGCGCACCAGCTTTGCCCGGTCGTTCCGTTCTCCTTCGGTCGGTATTCGCAAGACCACCGGCGATTATCTGCAGGCTCCAGGGGTTGGCGGCTTGTTCAGGACGATTCCAAGTGCTGACGGCATCGGCAATGAAGGCACCTATTACCTGGAGGCAGGCTACACCGGCAAGCTCACAGAGACTCTGTCGCTGAATATCGACACCTATTATCAGCGTATGGAACGCCTGATCGGCGTTATGAACACGACGGACATGTTTGGTGTGACCACCAGCACCCTGGACAATATTGACGGGGCCAACACCTGGGGCGCCGAAACGTCATTGACCTGGCAGTATAAGACCGTCAAGATAACCGGCTGGTACGCCTATAACGGTATTGCAACCGATGACTTCGCCCAGATCACCCGTTCGATTCTGCCCTCCCAGCACAAAGCCGGCATCAGCGGCAGATGGTTTTTCGATAAGGACTGGGCCTTCAACGCCAATTATGTCTATCAAAACGGCATCAACAGCTATGCTGCACTCATCAGTGATCCTGATGTCATGCATCGACTCGATTTGACCCTGTCGCATACCTTTGCCCGGGGAAAAGGCGAGCTGATGTTTGGTGTGACCGATGTGCTCAATAATACGATTGAGTCCGTGTATGATGTAGGCAGCTTTTCATCCCTGGAACTTCCCGGCAGAACGTTCTTCGGACGATTGCAGATTCGCTTTTGATACGCCTATTACAGACAACCCGGGATGCGCCCGCTCTCGTCCAGCGGAGAATGACGGTTTGGAGTCGGCACTTGCCCAACAACGCCATCAGCCGTTAGAAACATGCGGTATTTTTTGCCCCTGCTTGATATCCATATCCAGCTTCCAGAGGTATTTCTGAGTCCGAAAGGAAATAAAGCCCAGCAGCAGGATCGACACGACCAGCAGCCAGGGCAGCAGCGGCAGAATCCATCGCGTCCCCAGCAGGGTCAGGGCGGCGTTTAACACGATAAACCAAATCCGGATTTCCGTTGGCCCTGTGGCAAGATAGGTAATCTTGAACTCCCCCGTCGCCCCAAAGCCGAGGAACGAGGCGGTCATATAGCCGCCAAAGACCGGAATCAGATACAGGATAATCTCCCGGCTGGTTCCTTCGGTCAGCAGGGCATAGCCGATTAATGTGGAGCATAAAAAGACATAATCCAGCAGGTGGTCCATATAGAATCCCCACTTGATCAGGCCGGTGTCTTTGTAGCGGCCGATGGCGCCGTCAAAAGCATCTGTAAACCATTGCAGGAAAATCATTAACGAACTGAGCCACAGCCAGTGCAGGTTGCCCGTACGCCCGGCCAGCCAGCCGAAAACAATCAATCCCACACACCAGGGAATCGTCAGCAGGGTCAGATGCCAGGTTTCGATCCAGCGGGGAAAATACGGCGTCAGCCATGTGATAAACTGCTTTTCATACGGGGCCAGCAGGGTTTTCATCGGAGCCTTGCCGGCGGCACCGGTGGGTTGTGTTGCCACGATGTTCCTCCTTCCAGACGATTTCCGATTTTTTGAAACACTGTACCACCGCTGACGGTCTGAGTCAATGCAGGGCAAGCTGTTTTCCTTGCTTTCGACGAAGATTGCTGATACATTCAAGCTTTATATAAGGAGACAAAACAATGTCTGCACAGATATCCGAAGAACGCAAAAACTGGTATAAAATCGGACTGGTCATGCAGATTGCCGGCGTATGCCTGTTTACCCTGCCGTTTATTGCCATTATCGGTGTGATGATATTGTCCGCCCTCCATGGTGGTTTTGAACCAAAGAGCGTTGTGTTTGTGCCGATTGCTTTTGGGATTGGCTTTGTCGGCTTTGCCCTGATTGCAGGCGGCGGCGTGGTTCGCGGCATTGCCGCCAGGGGCAAAGCGGGGTCCGGATTGACACTGGACCCGGAGCAGGCCCGCAAGGATTTGGAGCCGTGGAGCCGGATGACCGGCGGCATTGTCAAGGATGCTCTGGATGAGGCCGGGGTGGATATCGGGCAGGTGGGTACGCAATTTATGCGGGGCGGAGCTTCCCGGCCGCAAAAGGTTGTTATGATTAAATGCCCCCACTGCGGCAAACTGAATGAAGAAGATTCCAAATTCTGCCAGGAATGCGGCAAGTCGTTTTAGCCGAAACATGTTCGACTCCATAAAACAACCAAAGGCCGCTGGGGGGGGGGATCCGGCGGCCTTGTTGGCTGTAATAGAGAGAAGAAGAGAAGAAGAAAGTCTTTATTTTGGGTTAGCGGGGGGGGGGGCCCGCCATGGTATCGTTTTAGACCAGCGCTTCCTCCGTATCGAGGGCCATCATATTATCCATTTTTTCATTATCGGCCGGCTTGAACGGCAGCGGATCAGCAAACTGCACCGCAACGCGCCGGACAAACGGACTGAGTTCTTCGACCCGGCAAATCTTGCCGTGACGGATAAAGTTGGCCATATCGAAGGCCTGATGTGTCGTGTACTTGGGAACACTGAAGCGAGCGGTAATGTGGTCGCCGGGGAACGGGCACTTGTCGGCATAGCAGCTAAACGCCGCACCGCCGCTGGAAATATCAATCATCTGCCCCTGCACCAATTCATCCGTAAAGTCCTCCGCAAACCAAACCGGCCAATTGTAACGAAGCCGTGCTTCCGCCCTGCGTTCCTGTGTGTTCATGTCTGTCTCCTGAAATTGTTGTTTACGTTCGTCCGTGCTTTCTTTTCAGCAAATCGCACTTGTCTTTTCTGGGATATAGCTTCGGACAAACTCCCGGCTGGGATAACCCGCAAGAGTACTATTTTCAGGGCAAACTATAATTTCTATAAGTATCCCCATAGAAGGCTGTTAGAAGACAGACAGAGCGTGTTTTTATGGGACCTCAAGGCAGCTTTGGGGCCTTGATTATGCAACCACTAAAAAACCTCTCCGGAACCGTCCGATAACTGCCGGACTTGCTATTTAAACTGAAGTCTGGATTACTTGCCGGACAGGACCGCATCGGCGAAGATTTTGGCTCGCTGCTGGTAGTTTTCGAACATATCCCAACTGGCACAGGCCGGACTCATCAGCACCACATCTCCCGCCACAGCCAATTCCCGACAAACGGACACCGCTTCGGGCATAGACTTGACCCGGCGAATAACAACCCCCCCCCCGGCATTCATGATGGCTTTTTCAATCAGGTCTGCCGTCTGCCCCAGCAGGACGACCGCCTTAACCCGTTTAACAATCACTTTGCCCAGTTCATCAAAGGGAATATGCTTGTCGTAGCCACCTGCGATAAGAATTTTCGGCTCGTCAATTCCTTCCAGCGCGGCAATCGTGCTGACCGGCGTAGTCGCCTTCGAATCGTTGTACCAGCGGACATTGTCGATATTGGCGATCAATTGCAGCCTGTCCGGAAGCGACTCGAATGTCCTGACAGCACTAATAATGCGATCCCGAGCCACCCCGAAATGCTCCACAACCCGCAGGGCTGCTGCGAGATTGGACCGATTGGCACGTCCGATAAGTGGATATGCGTCCAGAATGTCTTTAGAAATATTATCGGAACTAAAAAGCAGGCTTATCCGTCCTGCCTGATTCTTATACATTTCATACCAGCTCAGGCTGACCGGGTCTTCGGCATTAAAGATAGACACACATGGTTTGTTCGAGCAGGTGCGTTGATTGCTGAAAATAAACTCCTTGGCGGCACAATAACCTTCAAAGGTTCCGTGGCGATCCAGATGGTTCGGGGTTAAATTTGTGATAACCGACACATAAGGGGCCAGCCTTGTCCGGGACAACTGTTCCAGTTGGAAGCTGCTAAGTTCAAGCACCACAATATCTTGAGACTGTATCTGATCCAGCATTCCCAGAAATGGCCGGTTGCCGATATTGCCGGACAGCCATACCTTATTATAAGGGATTATCTGCTTTTGGCCTTCACCTGCTGCCAGCAGGTGATAAATCAGCGAGGTCGTGGTGCTTTTGCCGTTGGAGCCGGTGATGCCGATGATCGGGGCCGGGCAGAGCTGAAAGAACAATTCGACCTGCGAGGTAATCATCGCCCCGGCCTTTTCCGCGGCAGCAATGAACTTGTTGGTGGGGGGGACAGCCGGATTGACAATCACGACGTCCGCAGTCGTAAAATCGTTCATCTGATGTTCGCCAAGTCGATATTCCATATCGGCACCTTCGAGCTGCTTGAGGGTTTTGGCCAGCTCCTCAGGCTTGGCCAAATCCGTAACCAGCACTTTGCCGCCGGATTTACAGGCGAACAGGGCACTGTCCTCGCCGCCGCCAAAACGTCCTAAACCCATGACAACAATACGTTTACCGCTCAGACAATTCGTTTTCATAGACCTTTTTCTCTTCCTGCAGGAAATAAAAAAGGTGGGCATAAACCCACCTTATGATACTTCATCGTATATCGGCAAAAGCTTACAGCGCTTTTGAAATTTCGATCTTGGCGTCGATAGCGGCCTGCTCGATGCATTTTTCCCAGTTGTCGCCAAACTGCTGGCTGTATTTGGTATCATTAAAGGCATACAGGATTGAGCGGGAAGCGTTAATCAGCGCGCCCAGACCGTTGTTGTCGCAGAAGCGAACACAATCGGCGGCAGTGGCACCCTGGGACCCATATCCCGGAACCAGGAACCAGCATTTTGGATACTTCTGACGCAACGCGGTGGTTTCCTGCGGGCTGGTCCCGCCGACGACCATACCAACATTACTGTATCCGGAACTGCCGATTCGTTTGGGCTGGTTAGCGATTTCGCCGACGACGCTGGCCAGTTTTTCGTACATCTTCACCCCGGCCGCATCCGCAAAGTCCTGAATGGCCGCTGCGGAAGGATTGCTCGCCCGAACCCAGACGAAGACACCCTTGCCCTGTTCGTCCGCTTTGTCGGCGAAAGGAATAATCCCCTCGGCGCCGGCAAAGCCGTTGATGGTGATGGCGTCCGGTGTAATGATGGCATCCATCTCGTCGAATTCCGGGTTGACTAAGTGAGCGTCGGCATAGCATTCGGCAGTATGGCCAATATCGCCGCGTTTGACATCGCCGATGACTTCAATACCCAGTGCCTCGGCCTCTGACAGGAGCGAGTAATAGACTTCAACGCCCTCCCAGAGATATTTTTCAAAATAGGCAATATTGATTTTGACCGCGGGCACTATCGGCGCGACGACTTTCAACGTACGGACACAGAATTCAAATACGGAATCGATTGCCGCCGGCAGATCGGTCTCGCCATCGCCGCGTCCGTACCGCAGGTTCTGGGGCAGCCGGCTATAGACCGGGTCCAGACCCACAATCAGGGGCGTGCTTTTCTTTTTTACTGCTTCGGCCAATCTATCTGCAAAATGACTTGCCACAAGTACATCCTTTCTTTTGGATCAAAAATAATTTACAATCTCGCATTCTTTTGACGAAACACTATACTCGCCGATGACGTATCGGGCAAGAACGAATTTAATTAAACTTTGGGTTTATCGGTAAAAAACAAGGATTTATACTGAATCAAAGTCCTGATTGGATATAGATATACGTGTATGACAACGACCGGCAGAAAAAAGCGACGACACAGCGGGCTGAAGGCCTTTTTATTTTTGATTTTGTTTGCATTATTCATTCTGGCGGTGGGATTGGTCCTGCTGGGCCATACGCCCAGGGCCTATCAGCCTGCGGCGGTTCCGCCGGATGGGCAGGTCAGTCCGTATCTGACGCACAAGCTCGGGCCGGATTTTTTCAACAATATCCAGCTTGACCAGCCATTTGAATTAGCAATTGATCAGCAGGGAGCCAATGAAATCTTCGCTTCGCAGTGTCCGGAGCCCCAGGAGTATGGCGGATTTTCGTTTGCCGCGCCGGCGGTAACGTTTACGCCAAAAGGCATTATCCTGATGACGACTATCGGATACAAAAATGCTACGAGCGTCCTGTCGGTTACGGCTCTGCCGACGATGGATTCGGCCGGGCGGCTCAATCTGAATATCCACTCAGTCAACCTCGGGGCGCTGCCGGTCACCGGAATCGCTTCCAAGCTGGCCCGGCAGTATGCCGATGAGTACCTTGTGCCGGAGGACGATGGGGAACTGGCACCGATTATTAACGGCGTGATTAACAATCAATCCTTTGACCCGGTGATGACGATTTCCGATTATACCGTACGGCTCAAGAGCTTTAAGCTCGAACAGGGCAGGCTGATTCTGCAGGTTGAGCCGGTCCGAAAGAAAAACAAAATTGCCGGGGACAGAGTTCCATAAGATGGGTGAATAAGAACCGCGTGGGCACG